>JBPCND010000172.1:0-6395 GCA_051001655.1 Nocardioides sp.
ACCTCGTCCACACCAACTCGCTCAAGGCCGCCCTGTACGGCGGAGCCTCGGCCCGTCTGGCATCGGTTCCGGTCGTCTGGCACGTCCGCGACCGAATCAGCGACGACTACCTACCGGCGCCTGTCCGCGCTGCGGCTCGCATCCTTCCGGCTGCCGTCATCGCCAACTCCCAAGCCACCTCGCGACGCTCGGCTCTGCCGGGGTGGGTGGTTCCGCGATCGCCAGCCCCTTGGGTTTCCCCCCTCGACGACGGCACGGCCCGCCGGACAGCAGCTCTTCAGGGTGGGGATCGTCGGGAGGCTCGACCGTTGGAAAGGCCAGCACATATTCCTCGATGCCTTCGCCAAGGCCTTCCCGAGCGGGCCGGAAGAGGCCGTCATCGTCGGCGCGTCGTTGTTCGGCCAGAACGGCTACGACTCCGAGTTGAGGCGGCAGGCGACCTCGCTCGCCATCGAGGATCGAGTCGAGTTCCGGGGCTTCCGTGACGACGTCGAGGACGAGCTCCGGCAGTTCGACGTTCTGGTGCCTGCATCCGTCATCCCGGAGCCCTTCGGCCAGGTGGTCGTGGAGGGATTGGCCGTCGGCCTGCCGGTGGTGGCCGCCGACGCCGGAGGTCCCGCCGAGGTGATCACCGACGGCGTCGACGGCCTGCTGTACCCGCCAGGGGATGCCGACGCACTGGCCCGTGCCCTCCGGCGACTGGCGAGCGAGCCCGCGCTCCGCGCGATCCTGGGAGACGCGGCGAGGGAGCGAGCCGAGGACTTCACGGCCGAGCGCATCGCCCCTCAGGTGATGGCGGTGTATCGCGAAGTGGTCCGACGGCCACCAGGAACCGACCCCGCGCCGTGAAGGTCGCCGTCGTCCACGACTACCTCACCCAAAGGGGCGGTGCCGAGCGCGTCGTCCTCTCGATGCTCAAAGCCTTTCCCGACGCTCCCGTGCACACCGCTCTGTACGATCCGGGCGCCACGTACCCGGAGTTCGCCGATGCCGACGTACGGACCATGAGCCTGAACCGGGCCAAGGTCCTGCGCCGCAGCCATCGCCTCGCCCTGCCGGCCCTGGCACCGGCGTTCTCGTGCCACCGCGTCGAAGCCGACGCCGTCCTCTGCAGCTCGAGCGGATGGGCCCACGGGGTGCGGGCGAAGGGTCGCAAGATCGTCTACTGCTACACGCCGGCACGGTGGCTGTACGACGGCGACCAGTACCTGGGGGAGGAGCAACGTGTCGCCCGGCTGGCTCTGAACGCGCTCCGACCGGGGTTGGTGCGCTGGGATCGGCGGGCCGCGGCCACCGCTGACAGGTACCTGACTCTGTCGACGACGGTTCAGCGAAGAATTCAGGTTTCGTACGGTGTCGACGCCGAGATCCTCCCTCCTCCCCCGACCCTCGGGCCCCATGGTCCGCATCTCCCGGTCGAGCGCCTGGATCCTGGCTTCTTCCTGTGTGTATCGAGGCTGATGGCGTACAAGAACGTCGACGCCGTCGTCGCCGCGTTCACCCGCTTGCCCGAGGAACGGCTGGTGGTGGTCGGCGCCGGCCCGGAGCGGCGGCGGCTGGAGACTGCCGCGGGCGACAACGTGACCTTCCTGGGTTCGGTGCCCGACGAGCAGCTGCGATGGCTCTTCGCCGCTTCGGTCGGCATCGTGGCCGCCAGCTATGAGGACTACGGCCTCACGCCGCTCGAGGGCTTCACCTTCGGAAAACCGGCGACGGTCCTCCGAGCGGGCGGCTTTCTCGACACGGTGCTGGAGGACGAGACGGGGGTGTTCTTCGACGAGCCCACGCCGGACGCGATCGCCGATGCCCTTCGCCGGACCACCGGCGTGTCCTGGCAACCGGCGATCCTGCGGGTTCAGGCCGAGCGCTTCGGCGAGGAACAGTTCATACGGCGCCTGCAAGAAGTGGTGAACGAGGAGACCTCGGGCCTGGGCGGCCGGCCCTAGGTTCGGCGATCCCCCGCGGGTACGGCGATCGGAACCTCACCCGACGGCGCCGCCAGGACGCGCCATGCCAGCCAATTCGGGTTATCCGCTACGGTGTCGGCATCAGCGAGAGATACGCCGTCGGAATCGGTTTCTGTTGACGAGAATGAGCGGAGTACAGTCTGTGGACGTCGTCACGGGCAGTCCGGTGCGACGGCCCGGCGGAGCCAGGAGGTCGGGGATGAGCGCTCTGGTCGATAGGGTGCCCTGCGATCAACTGACGGGACCCGGCGACGTTGAGGTTCCTCGCGGCACGCCTTCGTGGCACCGCCGCTATACCGCGGCGCTGGTGACGATGGACACCCTCGCAATCATCGCCGGCGGCGTGGCCGCCGAACGCGTTCGCCTGGGCCGGGTCGGTGCCTTCGGATTCGCCGACTCGGTCAACTACGCCGGCGTGGCCATCGCCGTCATCCTCGCCTGGCTCGTGACGCTCACGCTCTGTGGTGCCTACGAGCAACGCCATCTCGAGTCCGGATCCGAGGAGTACCGGCGTCTCTTCTCCGCGTCCCTCCGCTTCCTCGCTGTCGTCGCCACCCTCGCCCTCGTGTTCAAGATCGACGTCGCCCGGGGCTTCGTCGCGGTCGCTATCCCCGCCGCTACTTTCCTGGCGTTGGGGGGCCGCTACGCAGCTCGGCGGTGGTTGCACCGTCGCAGAAACGACGGGCGGTCCTGCATGCGGGGCGTGGTGGTCGCCGGAGCCGCACAAAGTGTCGCGGAGATGGCGCGAGCGATTCGCACCGCCCCCTACGTCGGGTACCGGGTCCTAGCCGCGTGCACGCCCGATGGCAGCGGCATGATCCGTGTCAAGGGCGACGAGAGCGATGAGATCCCCGTCGTCACCGACATCGACGGGGTCGTCGAGAGTGCGATCGCGTTGGGCGCTGATGCTGTGGCGATCACCGAGCAGGATGCGATGTCGGTCGATGCCCTGCGCGCCCTGGCGTGGCAGCTCGAGGGCACGGGCGTCGGCCTGCTGGTGGCGCCAAGCGTCACCGACGTTTCCGGTCCCCGCATCTCCATGCGACCGGTGACCGGTCTACCTCTGGTCTCGGTCGAGGAACCCGAGCTGACAGGACTGCGACGGCTGACCAAGGGGGTGTTCGATCGAGTTCTGGCCGCCACCGCGCTGGTGCTCCTGTCTCCGGTCCTTCTCGTCATCGGGCTGGCCGTTCGCTGCACGAGCGAGGGCCCCGCACTCTTCCGCCAGGTTCGCGTCGGCGTCCGCGGCCGGCGATTCGTCATTTGGAAGTTCCGGACGATGACCGTCGACGCCGAGGCACGGCTCGCGGAGTTCGCCCACCTGAACGAACACGATGGGCTCCTCTTCAAGATCGCCAACGACCCCCGGGTGACCCGGGTCGGGCGAGTGTTGCGGCGCTGGTCGCTCGACGAGCTCCCCCAGCTTTGGAACGTCCTTAGCGGTGAGATGTCGATCGTCGGGCCCCGGCCGCCGCTCCCCGAGGAAGTGGACCGCTACGACGTTCAGGTCCGGCGGCGCCTCCTCGTGAAGCCGGGACTCACGGGGTTGTGGCAGGTAAGCGGCCGGGCTGGGCTGCCCTGGGACGAAGCCGTCCGCCTGGATCTCCACTACGTGGAGAACTGGTCACCCTCGCTCGACGCCGTCATCCTCGCCAAGACCATCCTCGCCGTGTTCCGCGGCCACGGCGCCAGCTGACCGAGCGACCAAAGGCTCACCTCGGCGGTCAGGCGGGCGAAGCCGGCTCGCTCCGGGGTGCTCGACCGGCCCACGCCGAGATCCTCGTCGATGACGGTCACCGACTCGCGGCCCCAGCCGAGCTCGACGGCCCGGTCGACCAGGGCGTACTGGCGGTCGGTCGACTCCCGGTTGCGCTCCAGCTGGGAGCCGGTGGACTGGCGGACGTAGGAAGTGAGGATGGAGCATGCCATCGAAGCACCCTGCCCAGAAGATACACCGGTCAACCACCGGCGTAGCCGACAACAGGAGGGCCTCCGCCGCACGGCGCAAGCCGCTCCGGTTCACAAGTAGGACTGGCATACCCACTCTAGTAGGATGAAGGTATGAAGCTGAGTGTCAGCCTCCCCGCCGACGACGTCGAGTTCCTCGACACTTATTCCAAGGAACAAGGGATCCGTTCCCGGTCCTCAGCGCTGCACGCGGCCATCTCGATGCTGCGTACAACCCAGCTGGAACCCGCCTACGCCGAAGCCTTCGCCGAGTGGCACGAGGCAGGAGAGGCCCATGCCTGGGAAACTGTCGTGGCCGATGATCTCCCCCATTGATCTGGCGGGGCGGGGTGCACATGGTCGATCTCGAACCCGTACGAGGTTCGGAGGCCAACAAGCGACGTCCTGCCGTCGTCGTGAGCAACGACGGCGCCAACACCGCTGCGAGCCGCCGGGGCCGTGGGGTTGTCACTGTCGTCCCGATCACCTCCAATACCCGACGCGTCCTTCCCTTCCAGGTCCTGCTCACAGCGGAGGCCTGCGGTCTGACGATCGATTCCAAAGCCCAAGCCGAGCAGGTCCGCAGCGTCGACGTCGGGCGTGTGGGCGAAATGGTCGGTCGGGTGCCTGAACGGCTCATGGCCGACATCAACGATGCCCTGAGGCTGCATCTCGGCCTGTGAGCGGGCCTCCGCCTGCCGGGCAACTGGCCGGACCGGTGGCCGACGTAGCCGCTACCGTCGATGGCGTGGTGGACGACGAGGAGTTCGGGCGTTGGTGGGCCGAGGCCACGGCCGCATCCGAGTTGGCCCGCCAGGCTCGCGGGGGGACCACACCAGAACTGGACGTGCTCCTCGCAGAGCAGGCTGCGCAGTTGTCGGCGAAGGCGCTTTTGCACGTGCTGGGCGCCGGTCCGTGGGGCCACGACCTCGTGCGCCTGGGTGCCGTCGTCGCTGAGTCGGTCGACCAGCCTCTTCCCCCGCCGCTCGACACCGCCCTGATCCGCCTGTCCCGGCGCTACAGCGCCACCCGGTACCCCGACGCTCACCCCGAGGGGTCCCCCGCCGAGCACTACAGCGCGGAGGACACCGACCAGGCACTGGCCGACCTCGATCTCGTCCTCGCCGAAGTCGACGAGATGTGGCAGCAGCTCCGAGCCGGATGAAGATCGACGCCACGAGCATCATCGACCGGAGACGAGGGGAACGAGGCACGCCTGGTCGAACAAGGAGCGCAATTCGCGCTCAGCTGGACCCGGCCCTCGGCATCCGAGCGGTCGTAGTGTTCGGCTCGGTGGCCCGTGGCGACTTCAACGTGTGGAGCGACATCGACGTGCTGGTGGTGGCCGACAACCTCCCCGCCCGCCGGCTCGACCGCCTGGGCGCGATCGATCCTCGCCCGGGTCCCGTGCAACCTTTGGCCTGGACCCAGCCGAGCTCCGCCGGGAGCTGACCAGGTCGAACCCGATCGCGGTGGAGGCGATGGAGCGAGGGGTGGCTCCAGGGACGACCCGACATGCTCGCCCCCGGCTGACGACACAATCGGCGTCGCCCCTGCGCCGGGAGGGCGGGGTCAGCAGTCGACCGCAACCCGAAGGGCCGCACAAGCGTCGATCAGGCGGGCGGGGCCGAGGGCACAGATCCGCTCGACGAGGTAGGCCTTCGGAACGACTCGGAGGTTGTCGAAGCTCGCGGCGCACTCTGTCGGCATCCCATCCTCGGGACCGAGCGGCAGCTCGGTCGGCAGATTCCGGACGCGGCGCGTCACGGGCGCGGCAATGACGCTGTTGAGCACGGCGATCGCTGACGACCTGGTCATGATCAGGAAAGGCCTCCGGCCGACGGCCTCCAACTCTCCCCACCACACCTCGCCCCGAGCAGGTGGACTCACCAGGGCTCCTCGGCGATGGCGTCGCGCAATGATTCGATCGCTCCATCGTCCTCCCCGGCTTGGGGAGGGATGCGGCCGTAGCCCTCGAGAATTGCCTGGTCGATCCGCTGGCGGTCCTCCAGGGCGATGATCGCCTCCACCCCTGCCCGCACGGCCGCCGCCCTGCTCTCGTAGCTCCCCTTGGCCACGAGCTCGTCGAGCTCGCCCAGGAGACGCTCGGGAAGCCGGACGGCAATCTGTTGAGTCGCCACCTCTTGAACATACCGTTTCGGGATCATTATTGGTATGCACTCCGCGTCGAGCGCCACCATGACCGCGTTGTGGTCACCCGCAACGGCATGCCGCGGCGATCCTCATCTCTTCGCAATGAACGCAAGGGTCAAGCCGAGGCGCGGAGAACAACCGGGCGCCGGCTCATTCGGCGGACGTCCTCGTGCTCAGGAGTGGCGGTCGCCGACCGGGGCAGAGAACCACTCGACCGTTCTGGCCAGACCCTCCTCGAGGGTGAGCTCAGGAGTCCAGCCCAGCTCATGCTGGGCCCGGCGGATGTCGCCTTCGCTGTGACGGACATCACCCGCACGGGGTTCGATG
>JBPCND010000173.1:0-2702 GCA_051001655.1 Nocardioides sp.
GGTCGTCCTCGTCGGGGACCAGTGACAGGCCGCTCCACTGCTTGCCCTTCATGCCGTGCTTCTTGGTGTAGCCACGGGTCTCCATCGCGTCGGTGAACGCATTGTTGGTGAGGTCGGTCGGTTCGCCCTCCCCCTTGGACCAGGTCACGAACGCCCGGTAAAGATCAGCGGAGCCGACCGTGCCGTGCCCCTCACACACGACGCGCTCGTCGGCGAGGAACCGGGAGATGGTGTCGGAGTCGAGCTGGTATTTCCGGGTCGCTGCGACCACCGTGCTCGGCGGGTTGAGCCCGTTGCGCTGGTAGTCAAGCCACCCGGCCCACAGCCAGGCCAGGACGGCGTCGGGCGTCTTCTTGAGCCGCTCGGGGAGCTGCCCGTCACGTTCGGCCTCGGGTACGACGTGGTCGAACGGAACCGCCAGGATTCGCCTCCAGGTCGCCGGGTCGTCCCCGCGCACCTTGGGCAGGTGGTTGGTGAGCATCACCAGGGTGTGCGACGGGTCGAACTGGATGGGGTTCTTGTACAGCAGCTTCGCGTTCACCGGGTCGCCTCCGGTCAACTTCTTCATCGTCGCCTCGTCCAGCTTGGCGCCCTCGGCGATCTCGGAGCAGAAGGCGAGCCGCGCCCCTTTGAGCCGCATCCGTTCGGGCGCGAGGTTGCCGGCATGCCGGCTTTGCAGCAGCAGGTCCGCTGGCACCTCGATGGCGTAGTCGCCGAGTGAGTGCGTGACGGCGTCGCGCAGGGTTCCCTTGCCGTTGGCTCCGCGCCCATACCAGATCAGTAGGACGTGTTCGCGGACCACACCGAGCAGCGCCGACCCCAGAGTGCGGGCCAGGAACGCCCGCATCTCGGGATCGGACTGGGTCTGCTCGAGGAACCGGTCGAACTCCTCCGAGGTCGCGGCGGGGTCGAACGCGGCCTCGGTGACCTTGCTCAGATGGTCCGCGGAGTTGGACCGGGACACGGTTCCGGCCTCGATGTCGACGGTCCCCGACTTGGCATTGATCAAGTAGGGACTGGCGTCGAGGGCGGTAGCGGACAACGTGCACGGGTGCATCGTGGAGGCCAACTCGAGGACGCCGTTCATGCCGGCTGATGACTCGACCTTGCCGACGTCCTGCAGCAACGCCTTGCGGTCGTCCTGCCCCATCGTGGGCATCTCGGACAACGAGGCTTTGATGAGCGCGACCACGGCGCGGTGCTCCTTGCCGTCGACACATTCATCCCACCGGGCACCGTCCCAGGTGTGCCAGCCGAGCCCGTGGACGAAGAGCAGCTCGCCGCCGTAGGTGCGGGTGAACCGCTCGGCGAATCGGAGTTGTCCTCGGTGCTCCTCGGTGACCTGCAGGTGCCGGGTCACCAGTTCTTCGGCGGTCGTCACGCTGTCACCCGGCCCTTGCGGAGACCCGACGAGATCGTGCCTTTGGTGACGTGCCCGATCTCGGCGGTCGTGAGCCCAACAGATAACCCAGCATCAATCAGGACGTCGACGACGACGTGCTCCTCGACCTCGCCGGTGGCGACCATCTCGCCGGCTTTCTTCGCCGCCCAATGCAGTTTGTCGTTTCGCTCGCCGTCGGCGGCCTCGAGGACGACTCGGACCAGCCCGGTCAGCCGGCGTACCGCGACACCGGGTCTCGTCCACGGGGTCACCTGAGGACGTCGTGCGGGAATCTCGTGAGGTCTGACCATCGCGGCCAGCGGCTCCGGTAGCGAGGTCAACGGGTGGTCGTGTCGCCCGTCTCCGGTCCACCAGTAGGGCCCGGACCGGCTCACCGATGGTGCAACGACGATGTAGCCGCCGTCGGCCTTGGAGTCGACACCGGGTCCGTACTTGTGAGCACCTGACATGAGTTAGCCGCCGGGGTGGGCGTAGAGCAAGTGCAACCCGGCGGAGCCGGTCGACTGCGTCAGCGTCCCCGGCAGCAACCGCTCTCGGTCGAGCCCGGACAAGGTGACGTAGGCGGGGTCGTCGACAGCCGGCATGAGACCGTCGAAGGTCTTGAAGTCCACGTCCACCACGGCGAGCCCGGAGACGGCGCCCGTGTGGACTGCGAGCATTCCCCTCGGGTGCAAGGTCAACATCTCCGTGAGCCGATCCGGGTCGGTGGTCGCGGCGTAGAACCCATGACAGGTCAGGCAGCCACAGTCCTGCATCGCCTCCGGGGTGTCGCAGTGCCCGTCAGCGGCGCAGGCGGCGCAGTTCTTCAGCGGCGACTTTGACGCGCTGAGCACGAACACATGCCAGCCTCGGGCGGCGTAACTGTGGGCGTAGTGGAGAAGGGCGGCCTGGCGGGTGCTCATTGTGACCACCCTTGAGCGAGCGCGTCGCGTGCCACGGCGTCGGGGTCGATCTCGTCGGGGTCGCGGTTCGGGTAGGCGGCCATCCACTGCATGAAGCGGCCCATCGGACGCCCGGCCATATTCCAGACGGGGTCTTCGTCGCGGATCGCCGTTGCCTCCGTGGCGGCTGCCGCTTCCCGAGACTGGAAACGTTCGAGGTCGAGACGGGTGGCATGGGCGGCCCATCCGGAGCAGCCGTCATGCTGGCCGAACCTCAGGAACGGGCTGTCCGAGATGCCGACGTACAACAGGCGCCCGCGTGAGTCGAAGGCGCGGTAGAGGGTGGTCGAGCGATCAGACAGCATGGTCGCCACCCCCAGCGGTAGGGATGGGGCGCATCATGGCGTCGAGGTCGGCGC
>JBPCND010000174.1:0-8256 GCA_051001655.1 Nocardioides sp.
GCCGACGATCGACCCGCTGGTGATCACGCGGTCGGCTGCGGCGTTGGAGCGTTACGGCCCGGATTTCACCTACAGCCACTACGCCGCGGCGCGCAAGCTGTCCAGCGTCATATGCGGGATCGCCGGAGTGGGAGCGCTGGCCGCCGCCGCACAGGTCGGTCCACTGCGACGGCAGATCCTCAGACGGGTCCCGCAGGGGGAGGGGCCGAGCGAGGAGCGTCGCGAGCGTTCCGAGTTCACGATGCGGTTCATCGCCGAGGGCGGCGACCGGTCGGTGACCACAGAGGTCTCCGGTGGGGACCCCGGCTACACCGAGACAGCGAAGCTGCTCTCGGAGTCGGCGCTGAGCCTGGCCTTCGACGACAATCCGCTCACCACCGGACAGGTCACCACGGCGGTGGCCATGGGAGAGAGCCTGCTCGGCCGCCTGACGTCGGCGGGCATGGTCTTCCGAATCATCCCTGCGCCCTCCACCTGAGTCAGACGTGTTCCCCAAGGTGACCAGATCCTGCTGATCGACGGACAGGGTTTGCCGGAGCGCACTAGCGTCTGTCTTGACCGGCCCGAAGAACACTCGGGCTCCACGGACAGGCTCGGTAAGAGATGCGCAAGAGGTTATGGCGATCGGCGAGGGTGGCGGGCCTCGTGAGCGTCGCCGTCGTACCCCTGATCGTCGGCATGCCTCCCTCCGGCGCGGTCGGACCGGCCTCGGTCCGCCCGGTCGGCTCCGCCGGCGCGGTCGTCACCGTGTCCTCGGACGGTACTCTGGACCGAACCGGACCCGCGCAGGACGAGCACCACGAGACGCTGCTCGATCTCGAGGCGCTCGGCTGGGACGCCGAGCCGCAGACAACGATGGTGTGGCGCGCTGACCGGAACCGGCAGTTCCGTGTCGACAGCGACAAGGGCTCCCGGGTCTGGACCGTCAGCGCACTCGCCTCCCACGACCTTCCCCAGGCCGCGCTCGACGCGTACAAGGACGCCGCCGCGACCATCGGTGGCTCGGACCCGACCTGCCAGGTGCCGTGGACGCTGCTGGCCGGCCTGGGCAGGGTCGAGTCCGATCACGGTCGGTACGGCGGTTCGGTCCTGAGCACCGACGGCGTCTCACGTCCCGCGATCATCGGCGTCGCTCTCGACGGAGCCGGCCCAGTCGCCTCCATCCGGGACACCGACCGTGGCCGGATGGATGGCGACAAGGTCTGGGACCGTGCAGTGGGACCGATGCAGTTCATTCCATCGACCTGGTCCTTCGCGGGCAGGGACGGCGACGGGGACGGTCGTGCCGACCCGCACGACCTCGACGACGCGGCGTTAGCGGCAGCGGGCTACCTGTGCTCGGGAACGGGAAGCATGCTCGACGACGTCTCGATGAAGGCGGCGATCTTCCGCTACAACCCGTCGGACTACTACGTCGCGCTGGTGCAGGCCTTCGAGACCGGCTACCGCACCGGTGTCTTCGTGATTCCCTCACCCGAGCCTCCGGTCGACAAGCCTGCGAAGGGCCGCGGCGGCGATCGTCCGCGTCGCGGGGACGGTCCGTCGACCGACGACCCCAGGCCGAACCCGCAAACCTCCCTCCCGGTGTCCCGGCCCAGTGGGTCCGCCGGATCCGACGGGTCCGGCTCGGGATCCTCACCCAGCCCGTCACCGAGCCCGTCACCGAAGCCGTCGCCGAGCCCGTCACCGAAGCCGTCGCCGAGCCCGTCACCGAAGCCGTCGCCGAGCCCGTCGCCGAAGCCGTCGCCGAGCCCGTCGCCGAAGCCGTCGCCCAGTCCCTCGCCCAGTCCCTCGCCCACGCCGTCCGGGCCGGCACTCGTCTCGCTCAGTGGCATGTGGACGGCGTGCGGCGCTCAGTGGTGCGTCAACGGTGCGGCCGTCGACGTGGGTCCGGCGACCCAGCTCGCGGCCACGGCGGCGCACGACTACGACGGGGACGCGGTGGTGGAGACGAACTCCCTCGAGTTCACGGGTCTGGTGGACCGGCAGGTGGCCCTCCAGGTGGCTGCAGACGGGGCACCGTTGGCGGTGTACGTCGTCAACGGGCTCGGCTATCGCAACGCGGACGGCAGCTTCGCCTGACCGACGCGCCGAGCGACCGGAGCAGGCCCACCGGATTGGTGCGTGTTCTTCGTGGGCGTACCTTTTCGATCGTGACCCACGTGACCCGACCGGGCAGGACCGGGCCAGCAGTCCGGACCCGTGACCTCGGCATCGTCATCGGCACGGGGACGCCTGGTCCGGCCAACGCCATCACCGACGTAGCCGGCGTTCGTGTCGGGCACTGCACCCTGATCACCGGGGAGGGGCCTCTTGTCCGTGGCGTGGGCCCGGTGCGCACCGGTGTGACCGTCGTGCTCCCGCACGACGACGGCGTCTGGAGCGAACAAGTGTTCGCGGGGCATCACCGGCTGAACGGCAACGGTGAGATGACTGGTCTGTCATGGATCGCTGAGTGCGGCACGCTCATGTCACCGATCGCGCTGACCAACACCCATAGTGTCGGCATCGTCCGAGACACGCTCGTCCAGATCGAGGTGGAAGCACGACAGGCCCACGAGATCTACTGGGGGCTTCCACTGGTCGCGGAGACCTGGGACGGACAGCTCAACGACTGCAACGGATTCCACGTAGGACCTGAGCACGTTCGCGCCGCCTTCGCCGATGCCGGAACCAGTCCGGTCGCCGAGGGAAACGTGGGCTCGGGCACCGGCATGGTGTGCCACGGTTTCAAGGGTGGCATCGGGACAGCATCGCGGGTGACCGCCGGTGCCAACGGCTATGTGGTGGGTGTCCTGGTGCAGGCCAACCACGGGCTGCGCAGTCGCTTCACCGTCAACGGCGTTCCGGTGGGCGTCGCCATCGGACCGGACACCGTGCCGACCCCACAGGTGCCGGACCTTCTGCCCGGTGCCGAAGGGGGTGGTTCGATCATCGTCGTGGTCGCCACCGACGCCCCGCTGCTTCCGCACCAGTGCCAGCGGCTGGCTCAACGTGCCAGCCTGGGGGTAGCGCGCACCGGCGGCGCAGGCGAGCACGGCAGTGGCGACCTGGTCGTCGCGTTCGCCACCGGGAACAGGATCGTGGCCAGCGACTACGGCTCCGCCCCGCCGGCGGTGCAGCCCCTGAACATGCTCTCCGACGCCTTCATCGACCCGCTCTTCTATGCGACCATCGAGGCGACGGAGGAGGCGATCGTGAATGCGTTGGTCGCCGCCGAGACGATGACCGGTCGCGATGACGTCACCGCGCACGCGTTGCCACATGATCTTCTGGTCGAGGCGCTCGATGCCCATGGACTCCGCGGCCATCGGCCCAGCTGAGCACTGAGGCGGGGCTCAGTCAGAGGATGATGCGCTGGCCCTTTCCGAGCACGGTGATGCCGCCCTCGCTGACAGTGAAGCCACGCCGACGGTCCTCGTCGTGGTCGACGCCGATGAGAGCGCCGTCGGGGACGACGACGTTCTTGTCGATGATCGCGTTGCGGATCACCGACCCGCGACCGACGGTCACGTTTTCGAGCAGCACGCTGCGTTGGACGTAGGCGCCGTCGCCGACGAAGTCGTGCACGCCGATGACGGAGCTGTCGACGGTGGCCGCCGACACGATCGAACCGGCGCAGACGATCGAGTCGCGCACGCTCGCGCCGGAGGTGAACTTGGCCCCGGGTAGCTGGGCGTTGGAGGTGAAGATCGGCCAGTCCGTGTTGTAAAGGTTGAACACCGGCACCGTCGAGACGAGGTCGAGGTGTGCCTCGTGGTAGCTGTCGATCGTCCCGACGTCGCGCCAGTAGTCCTTGTCGCGCTCGATCGATCCGGGGACCTTGTTGCGCTTGAAGTCGTAGACGCATGCGCGCCCCTGCTCGACGAGCATCGGGATGATGTCGCCACCCATGTCGTGACGCGACGTGGTGTTCTCTGCGTCCTTCTCCAGTGCCTCGACGAGGATGTCGGCGGAGAAGACGTAGTTGCCCATCGAGGCGAAGGACTCCTCGGGAGAGTCGACGAGACCCGGTGGGTCGGCCGGCTTCTCCAGGAACTCCTCGATCGACTCACCGTCCGCGCCGGTCTTGATGACACCGAACTGCCAAGCCTCCCTGCGCGGCACCCGGATCCCGGCGACCGTCACGCCGGCGCCGGACTCGACGTGAGCCCTCACCATCTGCGAGGCGTCCATGCGGTAGACGTGATCGGCACCGAAGACCACGATGATCTCGGGCCGCTCGTCGATGATCAGGTTCATCGACTGGTAGATCGCGTCCGCGCTGCCGAGATACCACTTCGGTCCCCGACGCTGCTGGGCCGGCACGGGGGCGACGTAGTTGCCGAGCATGGAGTTCAGCCGCCAGGTCAACGAGATGTGCCGGTCGAGCGAGTGGGACTTGTACTGCGTCAGCACCGCACAGTTGAGGTAGCCCGCGTTGACCAGGTTCGACAGCGCGAAGTCGATCAACCGGTAGGAGCCGCCGAAAGGCACCGCGGGCTTGGCGCGGTCTTCGGTGAGGGGCATCAGCCGCTTGCCCTCGCCACCGGCCAGGACGATGCTCAGCACTCGGGCCATGGCTGCACCCTAGGACCACCGCTCCCGATCCCCTAGCCTGCGGAGGATGAAGGTCTCGGTGCTGACACGTGAATACCCACCGGACGTGTACGGCGGCGCCGGCGTACACGTCGACTTCCTCGTCCGCGAGCTGCGGCGCCTCGCCGGGGTGGACGTGGACGTGCAGTGCATGGGGTCACCACGCGAGGGCGCGACCGCCCACTCCGAGGACGACCCGCGACTGGGAGGCGCCAATGCCGCGCTGCGCATCCTGGCCACCGACCTCTCCATGACATCGGCGGTGGGCAGGTCGGACCTGGTGCATTCCCACACCTGGTACGCCGCCATGGCGGGCCACTGGGCAAGACTGCTCTACGACATCCCGCATGTCGTGACCGCCCACTCGCTGGAGCCGCAACGACCGTGGAAGTCCGAGCAGCTCGGTGGCGGCTATCGGTTGTCGTCCTGGGCAGAGCGGACTGCAATGGAGGGAGCCGATGCGGTCGTGGCGGTGAGCAAGGGGATGCGCGACGACGTGCTGGCGGCGTACCCCTCCATCGACCCGATGAGGGTGCACGTGATCAGCAACGGCATCGACGCCGACTTCTACCGCCCCGACCCCGGCACCGACCTTCTCAAGAGGTGGGGGGTCGACCTGGGGCGGCCCTACGTCGCCTTCGTCGGCCGGATCACCCGACAGAAGGGGGTGCCGCACCTGCTGCGCGCCGGCCTCCACCTGGACCGGTCCGTACAGCTCGTCCTGCTGGCCGGCGCCGCCGACACCCCGGAGCTGAAGGAGGAGACCGACGCCGCGATCGAGGACCTCCGGACCAGCCGCGGCGGGATCTTCCTGATCTCGGAGATGCTTCCGCGTGAGGACGTCCGTCAGGTCCTCACCCACGCCCTGGCCTTCTGCTGCCCGTCGGTCTACGAACCGCTGGGCATCGTGAACCTCGAGGCGATGGCGTGCGAGACCGCCGTCGTGGCGAGTCGGGTCGGGGGGATCCCCGAGGTGGTGACCGATGGCGAGACCGGCCTCCTTGTCGACTACACCGCCGAGGACCCGGCCGGCTTCGAGGAGCGGTTCGCGTCAGCGGTGAACCGGCTGGTTGCCGACCCGGAGGAGGCTCGGCGGATGGGCCGGGCCGGACGTGCCCGCGCCGTGGACGAGTTCGGCTGGGTCGCCGTCGCCGTACGCACGGCCGAGCTCTATGGCTCGCTGCTCTGACCTGGCGCAACCGGCCGGCGGTCCGTAGTGTCCGGGCATGACTGATCTGCGCGTCGTCGCCACCATCGTCGCCACACCCGGCTCGGAGGAGCTGGTCCGCAGCGCCCTCGTCGACATGGCGGCGGCCAGCCGTCAGGAGGAAGGGTGCGGCTCCTACGAGCTCTTCGAGTCGTCCTCTGCACCGGGGACTTTTGTGACCATCGAGAGCTGGACCACCGCTGAAGCTCTCGACGCGCACATGCAGACTCCCCACATCGCGGCCGCCCTCGCCACCACCGACGGGCATCTGGCGGAGCCACCGGGGATCCCCCCCCTCTCGCCGGTCGGCTGAGCCACCTCGCCGTAGGAGCGCCGCCGGGCCGCGATGAGTTCGGGCTGCGGCGACGGTCTCATGGATGACGTGCAACGGAGGGGAACGTTAAGTCGACCTTTGTGCTGGTGCCCGGCGCCGTCGGAGATGCCTGATACTGGAGCTGGAGACATGTCTTGAGCCCCAGCCCTCGACGTAGGGTGTGCTGATGCAGTCCAGCGGGATCGGGTTCGTTGGAGTCGCTGTCGCCCTGGGTGTGCTCCTGGTTGGCTGCGACTCGTCGGCCTCGCTGTCCACCGAGGACCAGCAGTTCGTCGACGCGCTGGTGGAGGCGCGGGTGCTGTCCGCCGACGCCGACACGGACGCGCAGCAGGCTGCCGTCGAGCGAGGGCGCGAGTGGTGTGACACGCTGAGCGATCCTGAGACCACCCGCAAAGACGTGGCGAGGTCGTTCGCCCAGCTGTTGCGCGAGTCCGAGCTCGAGGAGAGCCAGCGGGCCACGGTCTTTTTCGGTACTGCGGCCCGGACCTACTGTCCCGAGGCTGCCGACCGTCTCCAGGATTGACAGCGAACAGTCCCGGACGACTCACCGGCGCCTACGGAAGCGTGCTTCGCCGGTGGGGAGGATGGAGAGGTCGAAGACCTTGTCGTGGGCTCGTCGGTGATGGTGGCCGCACAGCGGGATGCCGTTCTTCACACTGGTCTGGCCGCCTTGGCTCCACGGATGGGGGTGGTGGATGTCGCACCAGGCGAACGGGCGTTCGCAGCCCTCGGCCGCGCAGGTGTCGTGGGTCAGCGCGAGTGCCCGGCGCATCGTCTCGGTGTGCAGCCGCACCAGCCGGCCGAGGTCGAGTGGCGCCGAGGGGCCGCCCAGCACTGCGGGCACGATCCCGGCTCCACATGCCAGCCGTCGGGCTTCCCCGGCGGAGATGTGTGCACCGCTGTCGAGCCGTGCGGAGCCCAGGCCGTCGAGGAGCCGCTGGTGGTCGATGGTGGCGATCAACGTGGCGCCCACCGGCCCGAACGAGGTCGTCGGCAGGTGCTCGATCAGCTCGACGAAGGCGGACCCGAGCCGTTCCGACCAGTTGAGGTTCTGCGCCATCCCGGGCACGGTCTCGTCCCCGACCACGTCACCGGCGCGGTTGCGCGAGAGCCGGTTCGGGGAGGACAGCTTCTCCAGGACGTTGCGCAGCAGGTGGCCGTGAACCTCGGGAATCACGAACCTGCCCGAGAAGGTGCCGTCGGCGTTGTCGTGCAGGGTCATCCACGTCTCGACCTCGGCGCGCTCCTCCTCCCCCTCGAGCATCGATGCCTCGTGCTCGTCAGCGAGCTCGGCGGAGACCACCTCGAGCATCCGGCGAGCCGCCTGCCGCAACTGCCGCGTGTTCATGCCCTCCACGGCCTTGGCGACCAGATGCGCCTCTGCCGACTCCCGCTCGGCAGGTGTGACCCCGGATGGCAGCTTCTCCGCTGCCCGGACGATCACCTGCGCCTGCGCCTCCTCGATCCCCCCGTCTGCGAACGCGCGCCGGGTGACGCCGTACTTCTCCTCCAACAGTCGAGCCAACCACAGTCCGCCGCGCATCACCGCCTGCGTAGTGCCGGTCAGCTTTGCGGCCCAGGCGCCGGTGTCGGTGTCTGCGGTCTGCTCCGCGAGACGACGCGCGTCGGCCTCGGCGAGGACCTGGAGCTTCAAAGACACCACCTGCGACTGCAACGCGGCCACCTCCACCAGCGCCGCGCCCAGGCTGGCGTCATCCACCGAACCCAACCGCACCGCCTGCGCCGCCTGCACCGCATCACGCGCAGCCCCCACCCAGCCGGGAAGCTCCGGCTCTCGGATCGGCTGCACTGACATGACGTCAGCCTCTCAGCGGCCACCGACAGTTCTCGAACGCTTGTTCGAATCACCGGATGCCTTCCATAATCCTGTCCACCGCACGACATCTCCACCGGGTCTCGGATCCGCAAAGGAGCAGGCCGCTGCGTCCCGTACGTCTCCACCCTCACTTGCGCGGACCGCGGCAGCAGTGCCAACCAGCGCCGGGACTGCGACGGACGTCCGCACCGACTGGACTGGTGGAGGGAGCTCGGGGGTTTGTCGAGATCAGGGATCGACCAGTGCGACGCGCCCGTCTGCGACGGCACGTGACAGCTCGGTTCGAGACCTCAGGCCGAG
>JBPCND010000175.1:0-3364 GCA_051001655.1 Nocardioides sp.
CGCATGAACATCGCGAGCAGGGCGGCCCCGAAGCCGAAGCCCTCGAGCACCGTGGGGGCGTCGCTCTGATAGATCACCACCACCAGGGCGGCGCCCAGGAGACCAAGGCCGACTGTCGCCATCCCGACGAATCCACCGGTGCGGAAGGCGATGCGCATCGCAATGTCACGGCCACCGCCTTGGGCTGCGGCGGCGACGCGGACGTTGGCCCTGACGGCCAGCGACATGCCGAGGTAACCGATGGCAGCCGAGAAACCGGCGCCGACCGCGAAGAAGACCGACCGCCCGATCCGGATGTCCAGGCCACCGGGGGCCGGAAGCGCGAACAGCAGCACGAAGGCCACCACGGCGAACACCGCCAGGGTCCGGAACTGACGGGTCAGGAAGGCGTTGGCGCCTTCCTGCACCGCCAGCGCGATGCTCTGCATGTTGCTCGTGCCCTCACCGGCTGCAAGGACCTCCCTACGGAACACCATCCCGAGCGCCAGCGCGATGACTGCGATGACGAGAACGATGTAGACGAAGGTCAGGTTGCCGCCGGACAGGTCCACGGCCGCAGCCTTGCCGCCGTACTCCGCAGCAAAGATGTGCCCGGGCATACGTCCTCCTCGATCGGGCGTTGGTGGCCCGTTGTGAACATGCGTGCCTGTCCGTGGTCTTCGCCACCGGACAACAGGTTGTCCCCCGCTTCACGCTTGGTGAGCGGGAGTCTACTGACGGGCCGGACAGTTGCGTGCCGGGGGTGCGCGGGATCCGTCGCCGGACCGATATGGGTACGCCCGGCGGCGAGCACGTGTCCGGTCAGGAGAGCGGCCACGACATCGACACGACCGTGCGCGATCCGTCCTGCGCAAGGGAGAGGTCGTCGTTCAACGCACGCAGCAGAACCCAGGGCTCGATGCCGGTGACGTCGCCGGAGAGACCCCCCTGCGGTGTCATCGGGCCGTCGGAGGAGACCTCCACGTGGAACCGTGCGTCGACGCTCAGCCGCACGGTGACCGGATCGTCCTCCACGTGGCTCGCCCCCATCAGCAACGTGCAGGCCTCGGCGACGGCCAGCCGGACCTCTTCCACGAACTCCTCGTCGCGGCTACTGCGTCGCGCGACTGCAGCAGCGACCAGACGGACGGTGCGGACCAGGGCAGGGTCTCGGGCGATGGAGACCGTGATGCCGGGGACAGTGCGGACCACGTCGGTGGCCACGCGCTAGCGCTCGGCGAGAGCGTCGGCCTGTGATCCGTGGATTACGAACACCTTTGCCAGTCCTGTGATCCGAAAGATCTTGAGCAGCCGCTCCTGGTTGCAGATCAGCCGCATCGAACCATCGTGCGCCCTGACCTTCTTGAGTCCCCCCACCAGGACACCGAGTCCGGTGGAGTCGAGGAAGTCGACCTTCTCCATGTCGATGACGAAATTGTACTGGCCGTTGCCCACCAGCTCTGTGATCTTGTCTCGAAGCTTCGGAGCCGTATAGACGTCGACCTCGCCCCCGACCTCGATGATGGTGAACCCACCCTCGTGGCGCGTCTCCAGTGACAAATCCACGCCGTGCTCCCTCAACGTTGCGTCCATTGGTCGAATCCGGGGCCCCCAGAGCCGCCCTGGTGCATTCAATCATGCACCCCTGGCCGGTGCGCGTCACCTGCCGCACCCCACAGCCACTCCTCGTCGGTCCTCGCATGCTTGCCGCGCGAGGTTCGGTGGGCGGTGTTTGTCAGACTTCGCAGGTGAGCCCACAGAGTGTCGTCGATCTTGCCGACCTCGTTCGCGCGCTCGCGGCGCGGGGCGGGCACGACGAGAGGCTGACCCACCTGGAGGTGCTCCCGGCCCGCGAAGGTCGGACCGCTCAGTGGCCGGCGTGGGTTCCCGAGCATCTTGTGGCGGCTTGGCGGGAGCGCGGAATCGTGGACCCGTGGGAGCACCAGGTGCAAGCCGCTGAGGCAGCCCACCGAGGCGAGCACGTCGTCATCTCGACCGGCACGGCGTCTGGGAAGTCGTTGGGCTACCTGATGCCGGCGTTGACGTCGGTGATGGAGTCTCGCGGCCCGCAAGGTCAGCGGGGAGCAACGGTCCTCTACCTCTCGCCCACCAAGGCACTGGCACAGGACCAGCTGGGATCCCTGCACGCACTGGGGATTCCGGGCCTGGCGGCCACCACACACGACGGCGACTCACCGCGCGAGCAGCGCCACTTCTCCCGGGACTTCGCGGAGTACGTCCTGACCAACCCCGACATGTTGCACCGCTCGTTGCTTCCAGGACATGCCCGATGGTCGAAGTTCTTCTCCGCTCTCGAGTTCGTGGTGGTCGACGAGTGCCATCACTACCGAGGCGTCTTCGGGGCTCATGTCGCGCAGATCCTGCGCCGCTTGCGCCGGGTGTGCGCGGCGTACGGAGCCACCCCGACGTTCGTGCTGGCGTCCGCGACGGTCGCCGAACCAGAGGAGTCCGCCTCGCGACTCACCGGCCTGCCGGTCCGGCCGGTCACGGACGACGCTTCGGCCCGAGGGCGCGTGGTCCTCGCGCTGTGGGAGCCGCCGTTCACGTCGTACGGCGGCGAGCACGGCGCGCCGGTGCGTCGCTCGACCACCGCCGAGGTGGCTGATCTCCTGACCGACCTGGTTGTCGAAAGGGTCCGAACCCTCGCCTTCGTCCGCTCCCGCCGCGGCGCCGAGTCGATCTCGCTGACGACCAAGCGCTTGCTGGCCGAGGTCGACGTCGGCCTCCCCTCGAGGGTCGCGGCCTACCGCGGCGGCTATCTCCCCGAGGATCGCCGCGAGCTGGAGCAGGCCTTCCGGGACGGAAGCCTGCTCGGGGTGGCAGCCACCAACGCGCTCGAGCTCGGGATCGACGTCGCGGGGCTCGACGCGGTCCTGATGGCGGGGTTCCCCGGCACCCGCGCAGCACTGTGGCAACAGGTCGGACGGGCCGGGCGGGCCGGGCAGGACGCGCTGGGGGTGCTCGTCGCCCGCGACGACCCACTCGACACCTACCTCGTCACGCATCCCGAGGTGTTGATCGGCGCACCCGTCGAGGCCAATGTGTTCGACCCGGACAACCCCTACGTCCTGGGCCCGCACCTGTGTGCGGCGGCAGCGGAGATCCCGCTCACCGAGGACGATCTCGCCCTGTTCGGACCGGCCGCGCGCGAGGGTGTCGATGCCCTGACCGCCGCGGGTCTGCTCCGCCGCCGCACTGCCGGGTGGTTCTGGACGGACCGGCGCCGAGCCGGCGACCTCGCCGACATCCGGTCTTCCGGCGGATCACCGGTCCGGCTCGTGGAGGCGGAGACCGGGCGGTTGCTCGGCACGGTCGAACAGGGCTACGCGCATGGCACAGTCAACGCCGGCGCGGTGTATCTGCA
>JBPCND010000176.1:0-4484 GCA_051001655.1 Nocardioides sp.
GCATGTCGCCGACCTGCGACCGGACCCGCGCCTCACCGGAGGCCAGGTGGACCGCCTGCCGGTGCAGGTCGTCCACCGCGCGGGCCAGCTGGCCCATCTCCTCGTGGGAGGTGACGTCGATCGGCACGATCTCCCCGGGGTCGCCACCGGCCCGGACCCGGGCGACTTCCGCGGGCAACTGCTCACGGGCGACGAGCAGAGCGCCCTCGCGGACCCGGCGGATCGGGTTGAGCAGCAGCCGGGAGATCAGCAGGGCCAAGATGATGGCGGCGAGGAGCGTTCCCAGGGTGATCGCTGAGTTCACCGCGGCCAGGTTGCGGGAATCGTCGGCCGCCCGGCTGAGCTCGGTGTCGATGCCGTTGAGCAGGTCCTCCGCGAGCTGGTCATAGGCCACGAAGGCCGAGTCGTCCCCCAGGTCGGTGCCGTTGTCGCGGATGGTGCCGAAGTGCAGGGCGTTCTGCTGACGTAGGGACAGCACGAGCGGGTCGGTGGCGCCGCGCGCCACCCCGAGCCGCTCGATGGCCGACGACTCGATGCCGATCTCGGCGGCCAGCTGACGCGGACGGGCGAGGTCGCCGCTGCCATAGGCCACCGCGAGCTGCTGCATGGCCAGCGAGACACGGCCGTCCAATGTCTGGGAGAGGACCTGGAGGCGCGGCTCGGGCTCGATCTGCTCCGCGACGATGGTGTTGATCAGCTGGGTGACGCCACGATGCAGCAGTCGCACCTGAGCGACCGACTGGCCGATGCTGACGTAGCCCATGCCGGTGCGGAGCTGGGCGCTGAGGTCCAGGACGGAGTTGACCTGCTTCAGCTGGGTGGCCGTCAAGTCGGCGCTGTCCCGCGCGCTCTCGAGTTCGGCGCCGGCGGCTGCCACCGCTGCGATCGCGGTGTCGCGGTCGGGGTCCACGACGGCAGTGTTCTTGCGGGCCAACACGGCCGCGTGTTCGGCTGCGGCCAGGTAGGTGACCGCGGGGCGCAGCACCGTGACCTGGCTGGCGGTGGCCGAGTAGTTCGCGGCCTGATCGAGCTCGGACTGCACCCGGAGACCACCGAAGACCGCGGCCAGAGCCATCGGGATCGCCAGCGCCAGGGCCACCTTGCGGCGCAGGGACCACTCGGAGAGTCTGAGACTCGAGTGCTTGCGGTCGGCGCCGGCGTTGCGCTCTTTCGACATCGTTCACCCAGTCGGTCGAAGCCCTACGGTCGCCAGGGGGGAGCGACGAGGCCCGCGGGCCTGGAGCAAAGATAAGGACACTCGGAAGACCGTGGGGGCGAATCGGCACAACTCGCGTCCCAGACCGGTTGTCGGTGGACCTGTCTAGTCTCGACCTATGCGACCAGTGACCGACCTCGAGCGCCGGGTGGCGCCGTTCAAGGTCGTCTCCGACTACCAGCCCTCCGGGGACCAGCCGACCGCGATCGAGGACATCACCGAACGCATCCGGGGTGGGGAGAAGGACGTTGTCCTCCTCGGCGCGACCGGAACCGGCAAGACCGCGACCGTGGCCTGGGTGGCCGAGCAGGTGCAGCGCCCCCTGCTGGTGCTCCAGCCCAACAAGACTCTCGCCGCACAGTTCGCCAACGAGCTGCGTGAGCTGTTCCCCCACAACGCGGTGGAGTACTTCGTCTCCTACTACGACTACTACCAGCCCGAGGCCTACGTCCCCCAGACCGACACCTACATCGAGAAGGACTCCTCGATCAACGAGGAGGTGGAGCGGCTCCGGCACTCGGCGACCAACTCGCTGCTCACCCGGCGCGACGTGATCGTGGTGTCCACCGTGTCCTGCATCTACGGCCTCGGCACCCCGCAGGAGTACGTCGACCGGATGCTCCGGCTCAAGGTCGGCCAGGAGCACGACCGCGACTCGGTGCTGCGGCGGCTCGTCGAGATCCAGTACACCCGCAACGACATGTCCTTCACCCGCGGCACCTTCCGGGTCCGCGGCGACACCCTGGAGATCTTCCCGGTCTACGAGGAGCACGCCGTGCGGGTGGAGTTCTTCGGTGACGAGATCGAGCGGCTGATGACGCTGCATCCGGTCACCGGGGAGTTGATCACCGACGACAGCGAGCTGTACGTCTTCCCGGCCACCCACTACGTCGCCGGCCCGCAGCGGATGGAGCGAGCCATCACCGGCATCGAGGCCGAGCTCGAGGACCAGCTCGCGACCTTTGAGCGGCAGGGCAAGCTGCTCGAGGCGCAGCGGCTCCGGATGCGCACGACCTACGACGTCGAGATGATGCGTCAGGTCGGGTCCTGCTCCGGGATCGAGAACTACTCCATGCACATCGACGGCCGGAGCCGGGGGTCCGCGCCCAACTGCCTGCTCGACTACTTCCCCGAGGACTTCCTCCTCGTCGTGGACGAGTCCCACGTCGCGGTGCCGCAGGTCGGCGGGATGTATGAAGGCGACATGTCCCGCAAGCGCAACCTGGTCGACCACGGCTTCCGGCTGCCCAGCGCGATGGACAACCGGCCGCTGAAGTGGGAGGAGTTCTTGATGCGGATCGGGCAGACCATCTACCTGTCCGCGACCCCTGGCAGGTACGAGCTCGACCTCGTGAGCCGGGGCGGTGGTTCCCCCGACGTCGTGGAGCAGATCATCCGGCCCACCGGCCTGATCGACCCCGAGGTGGTCGTCAAGCCCACGAAGGGCCAGATCGACGACTTGATCCACGAGATCAACCTGCGGGTCGAGCGCTCGCAGCGGGTGCTGGTCACGACGTTGACCAAGAAGATGTCCGAGGACCTGACCGACTACCTCCTCGACGCCGGCATCCGGACCCGCTACCTCCACTCCGAGGTCGACACGCTCCGCCGCATCGAGCTGCTCCGCGAGCTCCGGCTGGGGGAGTACGACGTCCTCGTCGGCATCAACCTGCTCCGCGAGGGTCTCGACCTACCCGAGGTCTCCCTGGTCGCGATCCTTGACGCCGACAAGGAGGGCTTCCTGCGCTCGGACAAGTCACTGATCCAGACGATCGGCCGCGCGGCGCGCAACGTGTCCGGCCAGGTCCACATGTACGCCGACCGGATCACCCCGTCGATGGAGAAGGCGATCGACGAGACCAACCGGCGCCGGGCCAAGCAGGTCGACTACAACACCGCGCACGGCATCGACCCGACCCCGCTGCGCAAGAAGATCGCCGACATCACCGCGATGCTCGCCCGCGAGGACGCGAACACCGAGGAGCTGCTGGCGACCTACCAGCACCTCGACCCACGGTCCAAGAAGGCACCGGTGCCCGGACTCTCCAAGATGCGCGAGACCAACCCGGACCTGTCCGGGCTGCCGAGCCAGGACCTCGCCGAGCTGATCCAGCAGCTCACCGACCAGATGAAGCACGCTGCGGGCGAGCTCCAGTTCGAGCTGGCCGCCCGGCTGCGTGACGAGATCCAAGGCCTCAAGAGGGAGCTGCGACAGATGATGGAGGCAACGAGATGACGGGCAAAGTGGCGGGGGTCCGAGAAGTCCAGGTGACCTTCGACTGTGCCGACCCGGGAGCGCTGTCGCGGTTCTGGTGCGAGGTGCTCGGCTATCAGCTCGATGCGCCACCCCCGGGGTTCGACACGTGGGACGACGCCCTCGACGCCTTCGGCGTCCCCGAGGAGCGTCGCAACGACGCCTCCGCGGCGGTCGATCCGACGGGCGCCGGCCCCCGGCTGTGGTTCCAGAAGGTCCCCGAGCCCAAGACCGCCAAGAACCGACTCCACCTCGATGTCCGCGCGGCCCCCGGGCTCGAGGGTGAGGCGCGGATGTCTGCCCTGGAGGACGAGTGCGCCCGGCTGGTCGGCCTGGGCGGGAGCCGGGTCCAACGGCACGAGCCCGACCCGCCGCTGAGTCACGGCTTCATCGTGATGCAGGATCCTGAGGGCAACGAGTTCTGCCTCGACTGAGGATGGGTACGTTGGCGCCATGACCACTCCCATCGACATCGGCCGACCCGTCCAGGGTGACGTCGTCGACCTGATCCTCGACGACCACCGACGCTTCGAGGCCCTGCTGCGAGACCTGCGCGACAGCACGTCCGACCGGGACGCCGTCCGGCACGCGTTCGCCACCCTGCACGTCGCCCACGCGGAGGCCGAGGAGCGGTTCGTCTACCCCCAGCTGCGTCGCAAGCACGCCATCACCGGGCACGAGGCCGAGCACGGCGAGGAGGAGCACGCCGAGGGTCACGAGGCGTTGGTGGCCGTGCTCGAGCTCAAGGGCATCGACACGCAGGCCTTTGACGACGCTGTTGAGGAGCTCGCGAAGGCCGTCAGCCACCATCTCACCGAGGAGGAGCTGACGATCCTCAACCCGGCGCGGGAGGAGGTCTCGGAGGCGGCGCGGGCCGAGCTGGGGGAGCAGTTCGCCACGGAGCGCAACCGGCAGATCGACGACAACTGCGGCACGCTCACCAACGTTCGCCGGATCGTGGCCGCCGCTCGGCGCGAGGGACTGCTCGACGGCGACGACGAAAAGGAGTAGAGC
>JBPCND010000177.1:0-3343 GCA_051001655.1 Nocardioides sp.
GGTCAGGGTGTGGTGTCGACGTCGGCGACGTGGGTCTCCCCGACCCACTCCTGGGACCCCTTGAACGACGAGCCCTGCCGCTTTCGCCTGCGTCGGTCGAGGCCCTCGACCCGTCGAACCCGTGCGAGCGAAGCATCCCGCACCGGCTAGCCGATTGCCAGGTGCAACTCCGGACGTGCGGACGCGCCGACTCGGCAGGGTTTCAGCGTGCGGACGCGCCGACTCGGCAGGCACTTGGGCAAGGGTGGATCAGGAGAGGGCGGCGCGGAGACGGTCGGCCTTCCAGCGGCTCTCGGCGTACTCCCCCTCGACCTCCGAGCGGACCGTGATCGCGCCGCCGGTGCCGAACGTGTAGCGCCAGCCGCCGGCGTCACGACCGGCCACGAGGCTGCGGATCACCACCCCGAGGTCGGCCCGGCCATCCGCGGAGATCCAGCCGAACGCCCCGGCGTACACCCCCCGCGGGTCGGCCTCCACCCGGTCGATGATCTGCATCGTCCGGAGCTTCGGCGCCCCGGTCATCGATCCGGCCGGGAACAACGCCCGCAGCGCGGCGACCGTACCGACGTCGTCTCGCAGGTGTCCGCGCACCGTCGAGACGAGCTGGTGCACCGTGCTGTAGGACTCGACGTCCATGAGCGACGGCACCTGGACAGTCCCGGGCTCGCAGACCATCGACAAGTCGTTGCGGAGCAGGTCGACGATCATCAGGTTCTCTGCGCGGAACTTGGTGTCGGTCGTCAGTGACTGCCGATGTTGCGCATCCTTCGCAGCCGTGGCGCCCCGCGGAGTGGTGCCTTTGATCGGCTTGGTCTCCAGCCATCGCGCCCGGTCCACCGTGGCGAATCGCTCGGGGCTCGAGCTGAGCAACATGATGCCGTGATGCTGGAGATACCCGGCGTACGGAGCCGGGTTCAGGTCACGGAGCGAGAGGTACGCCGCGACCGGATCGACCTGCGACGAGATGTGCTCGCGATAGGTGAGGTTGACCTCGTAGCTGTTGCCCCGTCGTAGCTCCTCCTGCACCTGCTCGAAAGCCGTCGCGTATCCGGCAGGCACAGCCGGCGGGTGGACCGAGGGCGATCCGACGGGGCTGTGGCCCGGGGATGGCGGGCGAGCGAGGAGCGACCGAGCGGGTGTCCCCGGCGGATCGCTCTCGAGGAACCCGCCGTCCGTGGAAGGCACCGGGTGCTCGACGACGATCGGGTCACGCACTCGCATCCAGACCGCGTCCGGGACACCTGCGGACGGCCGCGCCGGAAGATCGGGACGGCAGGCGTAGCCGAGGTAGCCGACCCAGCTGACCGCCGGGTCGCCAGCGTCGCGGGCGATCTCCTCCTCGAGCACGGTGAACACGTCGTCGCCGACCTCCTCGGTGCGAGCGCCCCGGTGCCTGGTCACCGAACGTCGGGTCGCGTCATAGCTCAGCGAGGTGTCGGCGTCGGAGAGGAACCCGAGGATCGAGCGTCGCCCCGACCAGGCCCGGGCACCGCCGCCGTCGAGCCAGAACATCCGGTCGTGCCGTCGAGCACGTTCAGCGAACAGGGCAGCCGGATCGGAGGTCATGACAGCGCCAGGAAGTTGGCGACGAGTCGGCCGCCGTTCTCGGTGAGGATCGACTCGGGGTGGAACTGCACGCCCCACAACGGCTTCTCGCGATGCTGTACCCCCATCAGCACCCGGCCGGACTCGTCGCTGTCGTGGGTGTCCTCGAGATCGCCGGTGTCGTCGATGTCGTGACGGCACCACGCTGTCTCCACGAGCACGTCGGGCACTCTCAGCGCGGCCAGCGAGTGGTAGCGGACCGCCGTGAACGGGCTCGGCTGCCCTGCGAACGGACCCTGGCCGTGGTGTACGACGGCCGCTATCTCGCCATGGGCAGGCCGGACCTGACCGACCTGGCCGCCGTACGCGGTGACCAGAGCCTGCATGCCCAGGCAGACGCCGAGCACGGGGACGCCGAGGTCGAAGACCGCAGGACCGAGCGCGAAGTCGGCCGGCTCGTCGGGATGACCCGGGCCGGGCGAGAGCACGATGTGGCTGAACCTCACCAGCTGGGCGGCCGACGTCTGGTCGTGCTGGACGACGATCGGCAGGACGCCGGTCACGGTGGCGATCAGGTGCACCAGGTTCCAGGTGTAGGAGTCGTAGTGGTCGACGACGATCACCCGCGGCCTCACCAACGGCGTCACGCCAGCAGCTCGTGGACGATGTCGTGGATCAGGTCGAAGCCGTGCTCGGTGAGGATCGACTCCGCATGGAACTGGATGCCGCGGTAGTGCGGGCCGCTGACCATGTGGATGTCACCGGTCAGCGGATCGGCCGCGACCGACACCCTCTCGGGCAGCGGGGCGCCGGACCGACCGACGAAGGTGTTGTAGAAGCCAACGACCTCCTGGCGGCCGGCCAGGTCAACGCGCGACTGCGTGCCCTGGAACACGATGTCCTTGTAGCCGAGCTCGATACCGAGCCGCCCGCACAGCACCTGATGGCCCAGGCACACCGACAGGAACGGCTGGCCGCTCGCCAACAGGGCGTCGGTCGCAGCGACGAAGGCGGCGATCTTCGGGTGCTCGACGTCACGCGGGTCGCCGGGGCCGGGTCCGACGATGACGAGATCGGGTCCGTCGAGGGCCCCGGCGGTGAAGTCCTCGTGCCGCACCACCGACGAGGTCATCCCCATCACCCACAGGACGTGGCGCAGCATGTTGACGAAGTCGTCCTCGCCGTCGAGGATCACCGCCGACTTGCCCTTCAGCTCCGGCGCAGGGGGCGAACCGCCCTGGTCGGTGAGCCAGAACTTCGAGAGCCGCTGGTTGCGGGACGCGAGGGCGATCAGGACGTCCTCGTCGCGGGTGAGCTCCAGGACGCCGTCGGCCGGGGCGTCCGGTGGGGGGACCAGCCCGAAGGCAGTGAGGATGCCGCCTGCCTTGGCGTGCGTCTCGGCGACCTCGTAGGCGGCGTCGGAGTCGCGGACGAGGGTTGCCCCCGCCGTCACGGTGAGCCGCCCGTCCAGCGAGACGTCGGCCGTGCGGATCACGATCGGGGAGTCCGCGGTGGGCCTCCCGTCACTGTCCCGACCGATCAGGGCCAGGGCGGCGCCGTAGTAGCCACGCCCCTCGGCTTCGTACTTCCTGATCAGCCGGCAGGCGTTCTCCACGGGGGACCCAGTCACGGTGGCGGCGTACATCGTGTCGCGCAGCACGTCGCGGACGTCGCGGCTGGTCCGGCCAGCAAGGAGATACTCGGTGTGCACGAGGTGCGTCATCGGCTTGAGGTACGGCCCGAGCACCTGGCCGCCCTCGTTGCAGACGTCGCACATCATCTTGAGCTCCTCATCGAC
>JBPCND010000178.1:0-5110 GCA_051001655.1 Nocardioides sp.
GATCGTCCGTAGATCTTCAGCCCTTCCACCAGCAGTCTTCGTGCGCAACTCAGCTGAAGACGACCTCGGCGAGGTCGAGCGCAAGCGGCGTAGGCCAACACGGTGCGGGGTACAGCTCGGTCATGACAGCACCTGGACAAGAGCCCGACGAGATCCTGACCGCCACACCGGGAGGGAAGGACGGCGCCGCGGACTCGCCCGACCTCGACGCGGTGGGGGACAACCACATGCCCGAGGATCTCCGGCGCGCTGAGCGCGAGTCATCCGCGCGATCCAGCGGCCCCGCGGACGTCAACCCCGCAGACGACAACGATGACAACGACGCGGACGCCGAGGATCCGGAGCAGAAGCAGGGCTGAGCGGTGGTCAGCCGGCCGGCGGGTAGGGCGAGGCCTTGAGCAGGCGTGCGAGGTGCGCGGCGTTGCGCGCGATATCGCTTGTCGTCTGTGCGGTCTTCTCCGGACGAGGATCCTTGTCCTTGTAGTCAGTTGCCTGCATGGCCTCACCCACCCAGTACGTCGATGCGCTCGGCGGAAGAGTGAAACCGACGTCGCAGAGTGCCTGGAAGACCTCGGCCGAGACGTGGTGGGCACCGTCCTCGTTGCCGACCACCGCGACCGCCGCGACCTTGCCGTACGTGAGCATCCGGCCCTCGTCGTCGGTCTCGCTGAGCTCGGCGTCGAGACGCTCGAGCACCATCTTGGCGACCGAAGACGGTTGACCTAGCCAGATGGGTGTCGCGAGGACGAGAAGGTCTGCGGCGAGCATCTTCGACCGGATCTCGGGCCAGGCGTCCCCGTCGCCCTCGTCGGTCCTCACCCCGAACCTGACGTCGTGATCCACCACCCGGACCAAGTCGGAGGAGACGTCGTGTTGGGCGAGTGCCGCGATCAGCTCGGTGGCCAAGAGCTCCGCGCTCGACTCGGCGGGCGACGGCTTCAAGGTGCAGTTGAGGACGAGTGCCTGAAGAGTTTCCATGGACGCGTTGGTGCCCGAGAGCTACTCAGGTCATTCCTCCGCGGGACAGGGCACCGAAATTTGCGCTTGGTTTGGCGGTGATCGTCCGATTAGCCGGGAATCTCCCCTGTTTCTTTACCGTGGCGGAGGTGAGCAGTACGACGTCCAGCGGGATCATCAAGGAATGAACCTGCTGCAGTTCCACCGGATGCGCTCGGCCATCCAGGTCAACGCTTCTCCCGGAGCCGATCACGACCTGATGAACGTCGAGGAGTCGCTTCGGGACCTGCTGATGGGCAGTGGAGTGTTCGAGGAGGTCGAGGTCGACCACACCGACGATCCCGACCAGCTCGTGATCGCTCTGTGCAAGTTCAACCCGCGCTACTCCGAGGATGAGGTGGCGAGCCGGCTCGAGACCATGTGGGGCGAGCGGGTCAGCTATCCGTTCTGGGAGGCGCACGCGCTGCACGTCGAGGACGAGCACGTCGAGCTCGAGGCCGCCACCCGATACAGCGACAACGGGCACTACGTGACCGTCCACCTGGTTGCCCAGAAGGCCCCGATCCCGGCCCAGCGCCTTCCCGGCGACTGACAGGCCGCCTGAGCCTCAGTCGAACTGGCCACGGGCCATGGCGTAGACGTAACGGTGCTTCGGGTACTCCGACAGCGACCACAGCTGGTCGGTCGAGCGATGGTAGGCAAGGTCCTCCGGCCCCATCGTCAGGACCCCGGGATGTTGCTGCAGTGATCCGGGATGCCCGGACCACAGGCTGCCCCGCCGATAGGCTCCTGCGCTGGTGGAGACGTAGTGCCGACCGTCCACGACCACCACGCCCTGCATCCCGGCGATCCCGATCTCGACACCTAACGGCTGGGACCGGCCGACCCAGTCACCGCCGAGCAGCGACGTGCGGGGATCGACCTCGAAACGCACGATGCGCGTGCTGGCTGCACCGCGGCCGTACTCACCGGCCATCAGCCGGTGCGGTGACGTCGTGCGGTCCAGCGAGATGAAGGAGTACCGGACCGGTGCCACCGCGGCGGCATGCTCGCCGGCGTACCGGAACCGCAGCGGCAGCACGTAGCGGTAGCCGAAGGCCCCGTGCATCCCCCCGTGCGGCGGGTCGTCGCCCAGGGACAGCCTGGTCGGGCTGCCACCGGGCGGGGTCGCCAGGATGTCGTCGAGCCGGAAGGCGCTGAGCCCGCGCGCGGTCCCGGCGACGTGCAGGTGTCGGCCGTGCCAGACCAGCCCCCCGGCGTGCACCTTGACCGGTCGCAGCTCCAGCTTGCCCTCGGAAGCCAGCGCCTCGACCAGCAGCACATGGCGGTAGCGCACCCGGGACGGTTCGGACACGTCGCTCACCGTGATGCGCGAGCCCATATGGATGTCGCCGATCTCCTTCGAGTAGGCGCTGGTGAGGACCACCGACCGACCGGCCACGACCCCGGTGGGATGGGCGTCGGACGAGGTGGTGATGCCTTGCGGCCACCATCTCCGGCTGCGGTCGTCCTCGGCGTCCAGCCGGAAGCCCCAGGTTGCTGCGCGGGCCGGCACGCGCTCGACCCGGCCCGACCGGTTGAGGCCGGCGAGGACGCCTGGGAGCCCGACCCGGCCACCCCAACGCTCGGCCAGCGCGGTGATCTCCTCCGAACGGTCGTCGACCCGGACGAGGTGCACCCCGAAGTCGGAGGTCGGAGGGTCGGGCATCCCTCAGTCTTACCGGTCGGCACCGGTCATCAGTCGGGCATGATGGCGCGCGTGTCGACTCATGACGTGCTGGTGATGGGCGCGGCGATCATCCACGGCGGGCGGGTGCTGGCCGCCCGGCGTACGACGCCGCCCTCAGCTGCCGGTCTGTGGGAGTTCCCCGGCGGCAAGGTGGAGCCCGACGAGACGCCGGAGGAGGCTGTCGTCCGCGAGGTCCGCGAGGAGCTCACCTGTGACGTCAGGGTGACCGGGATGCTCGACGGCGAGGCGCAGATCAAGGCCGGCTACGTGCTCCGCGTGGCCGTCGCCGAGCTCGTCCGCGGCGAGCCGTTGCCGCACGAGCACGACGCCGTCTGGTGGCTCGGTCCCGAAGAGCTCGAGCGCGTCGCCTGGCTGGGGCCCGACCTGCCGTTCCTCGACGAGCTGCGCCGACGGTTGGAGGCGTCGTGAGGGCTGTTCCCAGGAGCCGGAGGCGGCCGGACGAGTCGTGACGGTTCGGTCGGTCCGGGGCCTAAAGTTGTGGCATGGATCAGAGCCTGCTGCTCGTGCATGCGCACCCCGACGACGAGTCGATCAACAACGGCGCCACCATGGCGAAGTACGTCGCCCGCGGCACCCGCGTCACGCTGGTGACCTGCACGCTCGGCGAGGAGGGCGAGGTGCTGGTGCCCGACCTCGCCCATCTGGCCTCCGACCGCGACGATGCGCTCGGGCCGCATCGCAAGGCGGAGCTGGACGCAGCGATGAAGGAGCTCGGCGTCACCGACCACCGGTTCCTGGGTGGCGAGGGACGCTTCCGCGACACCGGGATGGCCTGGCACGAGGACGGCCACGCAGTCGCAGGCGAGACGGTCAAGGACGAGACCTTCTGGCGCGCCGACCTGCTCGAGGCGGCGGCCATCCTGGTCGAGGTGATCCGCGAGGTTCGCCCCCAGGTGCTGGTGACCTACGATCAGTTCGGCGGCTCCGGCCACCCCGACCACATCCAGGCCCACCGCGTCGCGATGTACGCCGCCGCGCTGGCCACGGTGCCCTCCTACCGGCTCGATCTCGGCGATGCGTGGGACGTACCCAAGATCTACTGGGTGGGCATGTCGGAGTCCCGGATGCGTGCGATGCTCCGGGCCCTCCGTGCTGCCGGCGACACCACGACGTTCGAGGGGATGGACCCCGACGGACCGCTCCCGCCGTTCGTGACCCCTGACCACCTGCTGTCCGCGGTCGTGGACGGATCGGAGTTCGTCGAGGCCAAGATCCGTGCGATGAAGTCCCATGCGACCCAGATCGAGGTCGAGGGCCGGTTCTTCGCCCTGTCCAACCGAGTGGGCAACCAGATCTGGGGCTCCGAGTTCTACCGCCTGGCCAAGGGCACACCGGGGCCGACCAACGAGGACGGGCTGGAGACGGACCTCTTCGCCGGCCTGTGAGGCAGGTGGCTGCTCTGCTGCTCGGGGCGGTGGTCGCCCTCGCCGCCGTACTCGTGCACCGCATCGGGCTGCTGACCCTGGTGCTCGCGGTCGTGACCTCGCTGGCGACGGCGGGGTGGCTGCGTCAGCGCAGCCATCCTTGGACGGCATCCGCTTTCTGCCTCGGGTGGGTCGCGGTGCTCGGCCTGGTGCTGGCCGGACGGCCCGAGGGTGACTGGGCGATCGGCGCCGACCTCGCCGGCTACACGTTGATGGGCACCGGCCTGGTGCTGGTCGTGTACGGCGTCACTGCCCTCCGCGCTCGACGCTCCCCAGGTCGCACCTAGGATCGTGGAGTGAGCGACGCCCCGTACCGCACCAACGACCGCCGCGTGATCCCGTGGCTGCTGCTCGGACTCGTCGTGCTCTTCGGTGGTGTCTACGTCGCCGGTTACGTGGTCACCAGCGACCGGGTTCCGCGTGGTACGACGGTCAGCGGGATCGACATCGGCGGGCAGACGCCGACAACCGCCCGCACCACACTCGCCGACGGGCTGGCCGACCGTCGGCGCGAGCCGGTCCGGGTCACGGCCTTCGGACAGCGAGGCCGCGTCAAGCCCCAACGGGCAGGCCTCGACATCGACGTCGCGGCGTCGGTCGAGCAAGCCGGGGGAGGCCGGTCCTGGGACCCGGCTCGGATCTGGGACTCGTTGACCGGCGGCGACGACTTCGACGCCGTGGTCACGCGGGACAACGATGCTCTCGCCAAGGCGGTGGCGTCCTTCGCACGCATGGTCGACAGCCCGGCCCTGGATGGAGCGGTCCGCTTCGAAGGCGAGGAGGCCTTCCCGCGGACGCCTCGCAACGGTGAGGCCGTCGATGTGGCCGCCGCTGTCGAGGTGGTCGCGGCGGCGTACCTGCGCGACGCTGAGCCGGTCCCCCTGCCGACGGAGCTGTCCGCGCCGACGATCACCAAGGCCGATGTCAGCGCGGCGATGGGGGGCTTCGCCAACCCGGCGGTGGCCGGCCCCGTCTATCT
>JBPCND010000179.1:0-2726 GCA_051001655.1 Nocardioides sp.
CGGCTTCGCCGAGCAGGTCGCTGCAGCGCTCCCCGCCACGGCACACGGAGTCCGCGTCGCCGGTGACCCGGACCGCCGCGTGGAGAAGGTCGTGGTGACCGGTGGAGCGGGCGACTTCATGCTCGACGCGGTGCTGGGACTCGACGCCGACGTCTACGTGACGTCGGACCTGAGGCACCACCGCGCGACGGAGTTCCTGGAGCACGGACGCGCAGCATTGGTCGACGTCGCGCACTGGGCGGCGGAGTGGACCTGGCTTCCGGTCGCCGAGCGAAAGCTGGTGGGCGCCCTCGCCGCCCGAGGAGCTACGGTGGAAACCCGGGTGAGCACCGTCGTCACCGACCCGTGGACCTTCCGAGCCGGCTCGGACCTCGGCCCGGCCCCGGTAGCGTGACCTTGCGCACCGACCTGGAGCCGGTCCGACCCGGACCCGGTCCGACCCGGACCCGACCCGACCAGCCCGACCCGACCCGACCAGCCCGACCCGACCCGACCCGACCCAGGAGCCTGCACTGAAAGCCGACGCGTTCCTCCAGCTCAAGCTGCTCGACGTCCAGGAGCTCGACTCCCGCCTCGACCGGCTCCGGCACCGGCTGGGCAACCTCGAGGAGGCCCGCCAGCTCGCCGCCCTCGAGAGCGAGCGTGCTCGCGTGGACGACTCCGCCCGGGACGCCAAGATCCGGGTCGACGACCTGACCCGCGAGCAGAAGAAGGCCGACGCCGACGTCGAACAGGTCAAGACCCGCCGGACCCGTGACCAGACCCGGATGGACCAGGGCCAGATCACCAACCCCAAGGACCTGGAGCGGATGCAGAGCGAGCTGGTCTCGCTGTCCCGGCGGATCTCGGACCTGGAGGATGTCGAGCTCGATGTCATGGAGCAGCTGGAGACCGCACAGGGGGAGCACGACGAACTGGTCGCGAAGCTTGCCGACCTCGACGCCCGGGCTGTGGAGCTGACCCGAGCCCGCGACGACCAGGCCGGCGCCTTCAACATGGACCTCGCTTCTGCCACCGCCGAGCGCGAGACGCTCGCCAGCGGGTTGGCCGACGACCTGCTCGCGTTGTACGAGAAGATCCGCGCCCAGAAGGGCGGCGTCGGCGCAGCGGCACTCCAAGCACGGCGGTGCACCGGGTGCAGCCTCCAGCTTACCGCCTCGGACCTCGGCCGGATCGGCTCCGCATCCATGGACGAGGTGCTGCGCTGCGAGGAGTGCCAGCGGATCCTCGTCCGGACCTCGGAGTCCGTCGTCTGATGGCCCCACCGGACGAGGGGAGCCACCGGGCTGTCTGCATCGAGGCCGACGGGGGTTCTCGTGGCAACCCCGGAGCTGCGGCGTACGGCGCCGTGCTGATGGACGCCGCGACCGGCGAGATGATCGCCCAGCGAGCCGAGTGCATCGGCACCGCCACCAACAACGTGGCGGAGTACCGCGGGCTCATCGCCGGGCTGGAGCTCTACAACGAGCACGCCCCTGAGGCCGAGCTCGAGGTCAGGATGGACTCCAAGCTGGTCGTCGAGCAGATGTCGGGCCGGTGGAAGATCAAGCACCCGGACATGAAACCGCTGGCGATGGCCGCCCACCGGCTCGCCCCGTTCGGGACGACGTACACCTGGATCCCGCGGGAGCGGAACAGGCAGGCCGACCTGATCCTCAACGAGGCGTTGGACGCAGCCGCGGGGAAGTCGCCCAGGATCCCGAAACGGGCAAAGGACGAACAGGCGAGGCCCGTCGTGGGCTGGGGCCCCGACCCCGGTGCGCCTACCACCTTGATCCTGGTCAGGCACGGCGAGACCGAGCACACGCGCGAGAAGCGGTTCAGCGGCACCGGCGGGCTCGACCCGGGTCTGAATCCCGACGGGCAGGCACAGGTGCGGGCAACGGCCGAGTGGCTGGCTCCCCTCGCGGAGGAGATCGACGTCCTGGTCAGCTCCCCGCTGCGCCGCACCCGTGAGACGGCCGAGATCGTGGCCGAGCTGCTCGGTCACCGGGTTGAGCTCGACGATGGCCTGGCGGAGGCCGCATTCGGGACCTGGGACGGGCTGACGTTCACGGAGGTACAGGACCGGCACCGAGACGACCTCGATGCGTGGCTCGGCGGTCTGGACGCATCCCCCAGCGGCGGCGGTGAGTCGTTTCGCGCGGTCGACCGCCGCGTACGTCGTACCCGTGACCGCCTGATCGCCGCGCATCCCGGACGGACCGTGCTCGCCGTCACGCACGTGACCCCGATCAAGGTCCTCGTCCGGCTCGCCCTCGAGGCGCCGCTTGAGTCGCTGTTCCACATGGAGCTCGCCCCGGCTTCGGTGAGCGTGGTCTCGTGGTTCCCCGACGGCCGGGCCTCGATGCGCATGTTCAACGCCCGCCCGATGGAATCCGCGTTCCTGGCCCGATGACTGGAAGATGGACTGATGACTGACTCTCGCCCCGGCTCGCCGAACCGCACCAGTGTCGTCGTGGCTGCCGTGATCGGTGTCCTCGTCGTGGTGGTCGGTCTGGTGCTGGTCGGGAACCTCACCTCGGGCGACGACGGTCCGGCGGACACCGCCGTCGAAACTCCGTCGCAGGCCGTCGAGACGCCGGCTGCAGGGGAGTGCGACGAGCCACCGCCGGTCCCGGAGTCCCCCGAGCAGTACGCCGAGGTCCCGGACGCCGCCCTGGCCGAGGACACGGTGTGGATCGCGCGCGTGATGACGAACTGCGGAGAGATCGTGATGGAGCTTG
>JBPCND010000180.1:0-8657 GCA_051001655.1 Nocardioides sp.
GTGCCACCTCGTCGATCGAGGAGTCCTTGAGGAGGTAGCCGGAGGCGCCGTTCTTCACGGCGTCGTACAGGTCGGCCTCCTCGTCGCTGACCGTCAACATGATGATGCGAGCGGTCGGCGTCATTTCCTTGATCGCCAGGCACGCCTCGATGCCCGAACGCTTGGGCATCCGGACGTCCATCAGGATCACGTCGGGGACCGTCGCCGCAGCGAGCTCGGTCGCGGCAACGCCGTCACCGGCCTCACCGACGACCTCGATGTCGTCCTCCACGCCGAGGAGCATGGTCAGCCCACGCCGGAACAGCTCCTGGTCGTCGACGACAACGACCCGGATAGGTTCGTCGCCGGGCTCGGTGGGTGCCTGAGGTCCTGCCACGCAGGAATCATGGCACGCCCGGGCGGTGTCTGGTGCCGAATACGACACAGCGCCCCGGAGCGGTGTGAGTGGCGTCAGCTCATGTCGAGGGAGATGACTCCGTAGTCGTAGCCCCGGCGCCGGTAGACGACCGAGGGACGCTCGGACTCCTTATCGACGAAGAGGAAGAAGTCGTGACCGACGAGCTCCATCTCGTAGAGCGCCTGGTCGAGGGTCATGGGGCCGGCCGAGTGGCTCTTCTCGCGCACGACGAGCGGTCCGTCTCCGAGCACGGCGATCGGGCCGACGTGGCGTTCACGGTCCTCCTCGGAGTCCGCGGCGGGCTCCGTGCCGTCGAGCCTGGGAGCGAGGTCGGCCAGCGCACGCCCCACCGAGACCGGGGTGTGCCGTCCGTGATGGACCCGGCGTCGGTCGGCGGCCCGCCGCATCTGAGTGGCCATCTTGTCCACGGCGATGTCGAGTGCGGCGGCCTTGTCCTCCGCACACGCTTCGGCCCGGATGACCGGGCCCTTGGAGAACGCCGTCAGCTGCACCCGGATCGCCTGGTCCGCGAGCCGGGGGTTGCGCTCTTTCTCGACCTCCACCTCGACGCGGATCACTCGATGATCGTGCTTCTCCAGCCGGCCGAGCTTCTCCTCGGCGTACTCACGGAACCTTTCGTTCAGATCCACATGACGGCTCGTCAGCACGATGTCCACGGCAACCTCCAGCTGTTGGGTGAGAAGAGTTCTGCGATCTGGCCCCACCACACCACACGGCGTGAGGGTTTGTGGCGGAGTCCGTCCGGCCGACCTGGTCTTCGACCCCACAACCGCCTGCTGAGGCTCTCGCAGCTCTGTGCCACTACTGGCCTTCTCCCCCGGGGTACGCCGCGTCTGGCGGCGGGTGGGGGGCAGGACTTACCTCTAAGCCGCACCGTGATCGACGGCCCGGTCGCCCGGGTCGCGTCTTACGTGGACCGTTTCGCCTGCGACTGGCATCGGCTAGTCGACGAGGTGCCCGGCTCGGCCGGGCACCGCCAACGCAACCACGGACCCGGACGGACTCCATGCTCAGACGCTAGTCGCCCGGATCGCAAAGCGGTAGGGAGCCGCGCGACGATGCCGTCCGGGCCGCCCTGCGACGGGTGGCCGCGACCACGGCCACTCCGGCTACCTCCCAACCCATGGTCTCCAGAGCCCGCTGCGCCTCGCGTGCGGTGGCGCCGGTGGTGAGGACGTCGTCGACCACGACCACCGCCGCCGACTCCGCATGCCCCGTCGTCCCCGCCGCCCGCGATGCCGGACCTCGGACGGCTCTGGACGGGCCCCGGGCAGCCCGGAGGGCACCGGCGAGGTTGGCCGCCCGCTGCTGGGCACCGAGACCGGCCTGGTCCGCCACCTTCCTGGTCGGGCGCAGCAGTCGGGACACCGCGGCCGGGGTCCCGCGACGGCGGAGCGTGCTCGCAGCACGGCGAGTCATCCGCAGGACCGGGTCGTGGCCACGACCACGGACGACCGAGTGACGTGAGGGCACCGGCACGAGGTGCACAGGAAGACCGGCAAGGCCGCTCACCCGCACCAGGTCGGACACGACGGCAGCAAGCACCTCACCGAGCGGTGCGGCGAGGGCGAGGACCTGTTCCTCCTTGTGGGCGTTGACCAGCCGCTTCAGGGCGCCGTCGTACTCCCCGCCCGCCATCGGGCGGGCCAGTCCGGGTGGGCAAGGGGTCGGCCAGGACGTCCGCCCGGCGCGCGGGAGGCCGGCCGCGCACGGGCGACAGAGCGCCCGGCCGGGCAGTGCGCACACCACGCATCTCGATCCCAGCACCAGGTCCAGGCAGACGTCCCACACGATGGCACGTTCGCTCGGGATCCCGCACTCGCGCGCGGCCCGTGGGGGGAGCTGTGCACCGGGCAGACGCCGAGGCGGATGTGGACGGGAACCGGCCTGGGTCCTCAGCTGCCTCAACCCACGAACGTCGGCGACCGGATGCCGGCGCGGATCCCGGCTCCGGTCCAGCGCCCGTTGACCGCCAGGGCAAACATCTGGCCGCCGGGGCTGCGGATGTAGAGCGGCGCACCGATCGCGGGCGAGGTGACCAGCTCGCGGGCGGCCCCGCTGAAGATCTCGGCGTCCGTCGTGGACTCCGCCGCGGTCGAGGAGCCGTCCACCTTCGCCACCACGACCTGGGAGGTTCCCTGCGTGGGTGCTGTGAGGAGGGCCAGGCTGGCGGGGGTGCGCCAGGCCACGTCGCGGATCGTGCGGACGTCGAGGCCGCCGAGCCTGACCTGGTCGGCGGGAAGGACCCGACGTACGCCGCCGTCCGGATCTCGCTGCACGCGGGCCAGCAACATCCGCTCCCGTCCACCGCGGGCCACCTCGGCCACCAGCCGGGTGCCGTCACGCGACAGAACCAGGGAGCGCACGTCCTCACCGGTGATGCCGGGGGCCGTGACCGGGCTGGCGAACCCGGACCGGACCACGCTCAGTGCCGCACCCTCCGCGGTCCGGTCCAGCAGCCACAGCTGGAGGTAAGGGTCCCAGACCGGGGCGAGCAGGTCGGTCCCTCCGGAGTACACCTTCCGGACGTCGTCGAGACCGGGATCGGTCCCGACGTCGCGGGACCGGGGCGCGACCAGGACCGATCCTTCGTCGGTGGTCGCCGCCACCTGCTCACCGGCCAGGTCGACCGCGATCCGTCGCGGCCTCAGGTCCAGGGAACCGAACGGTCCGGAGACCCGTCGCTCCTCACCGCCGACCAGGGTGACCACCCGGCCCCCTCGGATGCCGAACAGGGACTGGGAGGCCCACGAGACCGCAGGGTCGAACTCCGACCAGCCGTTCACCGACAGGTCAGCGCCGGAACCGGGGAGATCCAGTGGGCTGCCGTCCACGGTCACCCGCAACCGCTCGGTGCCCGCGACCTGTCGCAGCGTCCAGGCCAGCTGGGCGAAAGCCAAAGAGAGTCGTTCGCCGTCCAGGTCGAGGATCTCGTCGCTCAGCGGGACCTCGGCGACACCGTCCTGGGTGACCGGGACGGAGATGTCGTCGAGCCTGGTGCGGGCCGGGAGGAAGGTCCGCTCGACCCCCAAGAGGTCGCGGTGAGGCCCGGCGAGCAGGCCAGCGACCAGGATCGTGCTTGCCTGGGCACCCGTGGGGACGTAGACGGGCTCCGGAACGAGGACCTGCGCCGCCTTGTCGAAGAAGTAGAGGAAGTACTGGGTGAACCGGGTCTCAAAATGGGTCTCGGGGATGATCAGCCGGTCCGGCGGGTTGTCGATCCGCCACTGACCGTCCTCACGGACCATCTCCAACTGGTAGCTCCGGTCACCCAACTTGCCGAGCCAGCCGCCGCGCCCGTCGAGCTGGACCACGTTGCCGAGGTCGAGGCGCACCCGGGACCCGCGCAAGCTGCGGGTCTCGGACGAGTAGATGGTGGTGCCTTGCTCGGGCACCCAGCTCTGGCTGCTCTCGGTGGTCAGGAAGCGCCGGGCCACGGACGTGTTGATCGGGGTGGCCTGCATGGCGACCAGGTAGCCGCGCACGATCTCGACCGGCTCCGCATCGCGTTCCGGCCCTCCCGGCGTGAAGTCCACCGGGGCCTCGTCCAAGACCTGGGCCTGAATCTGCTCGGTCCGCACGGGTCCGTCCGCGGGCAGGCCGGTGCAGCCTGTCGTCACCGCCAGGCCGGTCACGACGAGCAACAGCACCCCGGCCCGGCGCAGCCGGCTCACCGGGCCCTCGCAGGGCGGTCGGTGCGGGACGTGGACGTGGGTGGGCGCACGACCGGACGCGTCGGGCCGGAGGCAGACCGGCGGTGGGCGGTCGCATCCTCGGGCACCAGCGGCAGCGGGCTGCGCTCGAGCGAGTCACCGGCCCGCCTCGGCAGGGTGAGAAGGAACTGCGATCCCGCCCCGGGCTCGCCCCAGGCCTGCAGCCATCCACCGTGCAGGTGAGCGTCCTCGAGCGAGATGGAGAGTCCCAGGCCGGTGCCACCGGTGGTCCTCGCGCGGGCCGGGTCGGCGCGCCAGAACCGGTTGAAGACCAGGACCGCCTCCCCCTTGCGCAACCCGATGCCGTGGTCACGGACCGCCAGAGCGGCCGCATGCTCGTCGCTGTCGACCAGCACGAGCACGTCGGCGCCGTCGGAGTAGTCGATGGCGTTGGAGACGAGGTTGCGGACGATCCGCTCCACCCGGCGTACGTCGACCTCGGCGATGCACGGCTCGGCGTCCGCCCGGATCCGCACCGTGATGCCCTTGTGCTCGGCGAGCGCCCGGGTGGCTTCCACGACGCGATGCGCCACGTCGGCCAGGTTCACGTCCTCCAGCTCCAGCACCGCCGCCCCGGCGTCGAACCGGCTGATCTCGAGCAGGTCGGTGAGCAGCATCTCGAACCGGTCGAGCTCCTTCTGCAGCAGCTCCGCGGACCGGGATGTCGCCGGGTCGAACCGGTCGCGCGCGTCGTAGAGCACGTCACCGGCCATCCGGACCGTGGTCAACGGGGTGCGGAGCTCATGGGAGACGTCGGAGACGAAACGGCGCTGGACCCGGGAGAGCTCCTCGAGCTGACGGATCTGCTTCTGCAGGTTCGCCGCCATCTGGTTGAACGACATGCCGAGCCGGGCCAGGTCGTCCTCGCCCCGGACGTGCATGCGCTCCTCGAGCCGACCGGAGGCAAGCCGCTCGGCGACCCGGCGAGCCAACCGGACCGGGGTGACCACCTGTCGGGTCACCAGCCAGGTCAGCCCCCCGACGAGCACGAGCAGAAGGCTGCCCCCAGTGATCAGCGAGCGCCGGACCAGGGACAGGGTGCGCTCCTGCTCGGTCATCGGGAAGAGGTAGTAGAGGGTGTAGGTGCCGCCGTCGGCCGGCAGCAGCAGCTGGGAGCCGGTCACCACCGCTGGGACGGACGGCTTCCCGATCGAGGGGTCGTAGCGGATCTCGGTGTAGGTCCACCCGACCCCGGTGAACACGGCGGCCTCGACCTCACCGCGCAGCCGCTGCGGGATGCTGTCGCTTCGGACCCCCTGCGAGTTCCGGGTGCCGCTGCCTGCGGCCACCCCCTCGCTGGATCCCGCTACCGGTCCGGTCAGCACGACGTCGTACCCCTGCACCTGGCCGCGCTGGACGATGCTGGCCACGAGCTGGGTGAGCTGGGCGCTGGCGTCGAACTCCGTGCCGCTCGCGCCGGAGAGCCGACGCTGGGCGTCGACGGTGCCCCGGATCGCCTCCGCGACCGAGGACCGGGTCTTGCCGTCGACGAGGCCGTCGCTGACCTGGTCCAACAGCACCCAGCCGACGACGGCGGCCACCACCGCAGAGAGCAGGAGCGTGCTGATCACGACCCGTGCCTGGATGGACCTGCGCCAGAACGTCCAGACGAACTGGGGGGAACCCATCCACGGAGTGACGCTCATCTCGCAGCCTAGGACGTGCCGGCTTTGTAGCCGACGCCGCGGACCGTCATGACGATCTCGGGGTTCTCCGGGTCGTGCTCCACCTTGGAGCGGAGCCGCTGGACGTGCACGTTGACCAGCCGGGTGTCGGCCGCGTGCCGGTAGCCCCAGACCTGTTCGAGAAGCACCTCGCGGGTGAACACCTGCCACGGCTTGCGCGCCAAGCAGACCAGCAGGTCGAACTCCAGCGGCGTGAGCGCGATCGAGGCGTCGCCCCGGGTGACCTCGTGGCCGGCAACGTCGATCGCGAGGTCACCGATCGTCAGCGCCTCGGGAGCAGGGTCGTCGAACCGGCGGACCCGTGCCCGGATCCGGGCAATGAGCTCCTTGGGCTTGAACGGCTTCCCGACATAGTCGTCAGCACCCGACTCGAGGCCGACCACGACGTCGATGGTGTCGCTCTTGTCGGTCAGCATGACGATCGGCGTGCCGGACTCGGCCCGGATTTCCCGGCAGACGTCGATCCCGTCCTTGCCCGGCAGCATCAGGTCGAGCAGCACCACGTCGGGGCGGTAGTCGCGGAACTCCGCCAGGGCACGGTCGCCCGAAGAAACGACACGCGAGTCGAAACCTTCGGTGCGGAGCACGATGCCCAGCATCTCCGACAGCGCCGCGTCGTCGTCGACGACCAGCACCTTGCCGCGGTTGCCCGGCTCGCCGTTCGACATCGCAACGCCTCCCCTCCTGCTCGTGACGCGCTGACCTGCCGTGGGGTCAGTAGCGGTACTGGTCGGACTTGTAGGGCCCGTCGACCGGGACTCCGAGGTAGGACGCCTGCTCCTGGGTCAGCTCGGTGAGGGAGACGCCGAGCGAGCCGAGGTGCAGCCGGGCGACCTCCTCGTCGAGATGCTTGGGCAGCACGTAGACGCCCACGGGGTACTCATCGGTCTTGGTGAACAGCTCGAGCTGGGCCAGGACCTGGTTGGTGAACGAGTTCGACATCACGAACGACGGGTGGCCGGTCGCGTTGCCGAGGTTCATCAGCCGTCCCTCGGAGAGCACGATGATCGTCGTACCCGCCCCGGTGCCGGTGTCGGGGAAGGTCCAGACGTCGACCTGCGGCTTGACCGTCTTGCGGCGCACGCCGGGGAAGCTCTCCAGCCCCGCCATGTCGATCTCGTTGTCGAAGTGCCCGATGTTGGCGATGATCGCCTGGAACTTCATCCGCTGCATCTGCTCGACGGTGACGACAGACTTGTTGCCGGTCGCCGTGATCACGATGTCCGCGGTCGAGAGCACCTCGTCGAGGGTGGCGACCTGATAGCCGTCCATCGCCGCCTGCAGCGCACAGATCGGGTCGATCTCGGTGACGATCACCCGCGCACCCTGGCCCCGCAGGGACTCCGCGCAGCCCTTGCCGACGTCGCCGTAGCCGCAGACGACGGCGACCTTTCCGCCGATCAGCACGTCGGTGGCCCGGTTGATGCCGTCGATCAACGAGTGCCGGCAGCCGTACTTGTTGTCGAACTTGCTCTTGGTGACGGAGTCGTTGACGTTGATGCCCGGGAAGAGCAACGAGCCCTCCTTGAGCATGTCGTAGAGGCGGAGCACACCGGTGGTGGTCTCCTCCGTGACGCCCATGATGTGGTTGGCGATCTCGGTCCAGTGGCGGGGGTGCTGGGCCAGGGAGTCGTTCAGGACTCCGAAGACCACGCGCTGCTCGACGCTCTCGGCGGAGTCCGGCTCGGGGGCCTTGCCGGTCTTCTCCGCGTCGACGCCGAGGTGCACCAGCATGGTGGCGTCGCCGCCGTCGTCGAGGATCATGTTGGCGAAGCCGTCACCGGGCCAGTCAAGGATCTGCTGGGTGCACCACCAGTACTCCTCCAGCGACTCGCCCTTCCAGGCGAACACGGGGACGCCTCGGGGGGCCTCCACCGTGCCGTTCGGGCCGACTGCGACGGCCGCGGCCGCATGGTCCTGCGTGGAGAAGATGTTGCAGGAGGCCCAGCGGACCTCCGCACCGAGAGCGGTCAGCGTCTCGATCAGGACGGCGGTCTGGATCGTCATGTGCAGCGACCCCGCGATCCGCGCGCCAGCGAGCGGCCGGCTGTCGCCGTAGCGCTCGCGCATCGCCATCAGCCCGGGCATCTCGTGCTCGGCGAGCTCGATCTCGGCGCGGCCGTAGTCGGCCAGGCTCAGGTCAGCAACCTTGAAGTCCATGAATGTCCTCTGCGTGTGTGCGGAATGCCGCTGCCAGCCTACCGGGCCGTCTGGTCTGCCCGGCTTCATGACCGGGGTTTACCAGGGTATGCAGGATGTTTGAACCTCCCCATGGCAAGCAAGCCATGGGGAGATTCGGAAAACGATGGAGAGCTGGCCGGGTCGACGTGAGGGTCAGTGCCCCGCCGGGGCAGGAGGGTCCGGGCGTGCTGCCGGCACGTGTCCCTCCACGTAGATGTCCGGCTCCAGGTAGATCACCTGCGCGGTCGGCTCGACCTCCCGGACGGCCTTCTCCGCCGCGTCGATGCTCGCCGCCACGTCGGCGGCGGTGGCACTGTGCGCCACGCCCGCCTTGACCGCGACCAGCAGCTCCTCAGGACCGAGGTGCAGGGTCTTCATGTGGATGACGCGGTCGATGCCCGGGGTGGACTCCAGAGCGGTGCGGATCCGGTCACGGGCCTCGGGTGCCGCCGACTCACCGAGCAGCAGGCTCTTGGTCTCCACGGCGAGTACGACGGCCACCACCACGAGCAGCACCCCGATCAAGGCTGTGCCGGCGACGTCGAAGTACTGGTTGCCCGTGACCAGGCTCAGGCCGACGCCGAAGAGGGCGAAGACGAGGCCGAGCAGGGCGGCGAGATCTTCCAGCAGGATCACCGGCAGCTCGGGCGACTTGGCCCG
>JBPCND010000181.1:0-6165 GCA_051001655.1 Nocardioides sp.
AGGTGGCGTCCACCTACGCCACCGTCAGCCCCTCGATGTCGGGATCGCTGAGCGTGTTGCGAGGCGGCATCCCCGGAGCCGACCCGATGACCAGTCCCGCAACCAGGCCTGGAGGCACACCGCGCCGCTACGCCTCGGCGAACGCCAAGGTCCCGCTCGTGCACGGATGGCAGCACCCCAACGTGCGCGGTCCCCGCGACGACCGCCGCAACAGCCGACGGGAGATCAGGACCTTCTCGTTCCGTGTGCACAGCCTCTGGCCGTACCTCAAGAAGAGGACGCGGGTGACCGTCCGCGTCAACGGGTCCCCGTTGCCGATCTACGGACACGGGATGTTCCTGCGGCCCCCTCGGTCCGGCGAGCACACACTGGCGGACCTGCGAGCCAAGCTGAAGGACGGCTACGTCCTCTCCCAGTACGGCGGCCTCCAGCTGTCGAAGAAGCTCGACGTGACGTGGCAGAAGCAGGTCATGAGCCTCTACCAACAGACCCGAGCGTTCCTGGCGGAGGAGTTCGGCTACGAGCCGTTCTTCATCTACGGCACGCTGCTCGGGGCCGTGCGCGAACGCGGCTACATCGGGCACGACATCGACTTCGACGCTGCCTACCTCTCGCGGATGCGCTCCGGTCCCGAGGCAGCCCATGAGCTGCAGCAGATCGGTCACGCGCTGATCAGGCAGGGCTTCATGGTCGAGTGCATGCGTTCCTGTCTGCACATCTTCGACCCCGCTGAGCCCAAGGCACGCATCGACCTCTTCCATACCTACGTCGACTCCGAGGACAGGCTCCGCTTTCCCTTCGGTATCGCCGGCACCAGCACTGTGCTGGGTGCTGACTGGAAGGGCATCCAGGAGATCGACTTCCCCGGGGGGTCCGGTTTGGTCCCGGTCAACGCAGAGCAGATCGTGGAGCACCTGTACGGCGACGACTGGAGCCGACCGAAACCAGGCTTCAACTGGAACCTGGACCGGACGTCCAATGCCGAGGAGGGCACGCTGTCCGTCGAGCAGCGGTCCAGCGTCTACTGGGCGGACTTCTACGCCCGCATGGAGTACACCGAGGGTTCGACGTTCTTCGAGTTCGTCAACTCCCGTCCCGAGGTTCCCCAGCTGGTCCTCGACATCGGGTGTGGGGACGGCCGGGACTCCTGTGCCTTTGCCGCGGCCGGACGCACCGTCGTGGGCTTCGACCGGTCCGAGGTGGGGATCGAGCACGCACGGCTCCAGGCGGCCGCCAAGACCGAGTCCGGTGCCGGTGTCTCGTTCGAGGTGTGTGACGTGGGCGATGCCGATCGGCTCAGTCGTCTGCTCGCCGCGCAGCTCGCGGAATCGGACGGGCCGGCCATGTTCTACCTGCGCTTCTTCCTGCATTCGATCGCCGAGGACGTACAGCACACCCTGATGCGCTTGATCTGCGACCAGGCCCGCCCAGGAGACGTGTTCGCGGCCGAGTTCCGCACCGACAAGGACGAGGGGAAGTCCAAGGCGCACGGGAAGCACTACCGGCGCTTCCAGAACGCGGCAGAGTTCAGCAGGTGCCTCGTCGACGACCACGGCTTCACGGTGCTGCACGAGGAAGAGGGCACCGGGCTGTCCCCCTACAAGGGCGAGGACCCTGTCCTCTACCGGGTGATCGCTTGCCGACCCTCACCAGAGCTCGACGGAGGACGCCTCCAGGGCCGCCGCGATCGGGTCGGCCTTGCGCAGGTCGAAGACGTGTCCGGTCTGGTCCGCGATCAACACGTCGAGTGATGCCCGTGCAACCGTCATCGACTCCAGCAACGAGTCGACGGGCTCGGTGCCGAAGGCCTGCGTCCGCATCGGGGTTGCCGTCCGCTCCGGGTTGATGCAGTTCACCCGCACCCGGTCGGCTGCCCACTCGTCGGCCAGCGCCTGGGTCAGGTTGACCACTGCCGCCTTGGCCGAGGAGTAGAGGCTGTAACCGCTCCGACCGCGGGTGTAGGAGCTCGACGTGAAGAGCAGCAGCGAGCCGCCGGTCGCCTTCAGGTGCGGATGGAACTCCTGGGCGATGAACACCGGCGCCAGATAGTTGATCTCTGTCGCGGCGTAGATGGTCTCCTCCGACGTCTCCAGGAGCTCGCCACGCGGCAGCACGCCGGCGGTGTTGACGACGAAGTCCACCCGGCCCGACTTCTCGACGACCTGTCGGGCCGCAGCCGACACGTCGGCGCGACGCTCGACATGGGTGTCGGTGCTGGACCTGCTGAAGGTAAAGACGGTGGCGCCGTGCTGGCGCGCGAGGTCGGCGATGTCGGCACCGATGCCGTAGCTGCCACCGAAAACCACCATGGTCTTCCCCTGCAAGGCGGCGTGATAGTCCTCGGCGGTCCCGGGTGCCGCGAGGTCACTGCTCGTGAGCTGGAACAGCTTGTCGGCGAGATAGACGTCGATCGGGTCGGTGACCTTCATGTTGCGCTCGTCGCCGAGCACGACGTGGATCGGGACCTCCGGGAGGTAGCGCAGCACCACCGAGCAGTCGTCGGTCGCCACGAAGCCCGGGTCCTGGCCGGCGAGGTCGTAGGCACGCTTGATCACCGACGCTCGGAACGCCTGGGGAGTCTGTCCCCGGCGCAGCGTGGCGCGGTCGGGGATGTCGCGGATGATGCCGTCAGGGGAGACCTCGATAATCGTGTCGGCGGAGGGGATTGCGACGTCGACGGCCTCGTGGGCCTCGAGCGTCTCGAAGCACTGCTTGATGATGCGGGCGGCGACCAGCGGGCGCACGGCGTCGTGTAGGAGCACGTTGCACTCCTGGTCACCGAGCCGCTCCAGAGCGCGCATCGTGGTGTGGCTGCGGGTCTCGGCACCCTCGAGGATGTCGACGACCTTGCCGTACCCCCCGGCTCGGACGATCGAACGCACCGTGTCCAGGTGTCCGGGGGCCATCATGACGATGATCTCGTCGACCATCGGATGGCTGTTCAGCGCCGCCAGCGTGTGCTCCAGGATCGGCCGGCCGGCGATCTTGATCAGCTGCTTCGGGATGCCCAGCCCGACGCGGGTGCCGACTCCTCCGGCGAGGAGCACGGCGACGTTCTTCAGGCGCTGCTCGCCACTCGGGTCCATGGGAGCACTCTGTCAGAGAAGGCGAGTCCCTCACTTGTCGACGTCGCCGACGACGAAGAACATCGAGCCGAGGATCGCCACCATGTCCGCCACCACGCATCCGTTCAGCACCTCCGGCAGCACGGCGATGTTGTTGAACGACGCGCTGCGCAGCTTCATCCGCCACGGGGTCTTCTCCCCGCGCGAGACGAGGTAGTAGCCGTTGATGCCGAGCGGGTTCTCGGTCCAGGCGCACGTCGATCCCTCGGGCGCCTTGAGGATCTTCGGCAACCGGACGTTCACCGGCCCGCGGTCGATCGACCTGAGCCGGTCCAGACATGCCTGGACCAGGTCGAGCGAGACCTGGACCTGGTCAAGCAGCATGCCGAACCGCGCGTAGCAGTCACCCTCCTGCCGGGTGACGACCCTGAGCACGCCGTCACGCCGCAGCTCTCCGTAGGCGAGGTACGGCTCGTCGCGACGGAGGTCGAAGTCGACACCGGAGGCCCGGGCGATGGGGCCTGAGACGCCGTACGACGCGATCAGGTCCGGGGACAGCACACCGACCCCCTGGGTCCGGGCCGCGAAGATCTCGTTGCCGAAGATCAGGTCCTCGATCTGAGGCATCCGGGACCGGACCGCACGCGCAGCCCGCTCGGTGCGATCGAGCCACCCGGCGGGGATGTCCTCCTTCAGCCCGCCGACCCGGTTGAACATATAGTGCATCCGGCCACCGGAGATCTCCTCCATCACCGCCTGGATCGTCTCGCGCTCACGAAAGGCGTAGAAGATCGGCGTGATGGCCCCGAGCTCGATCGGATAGGACCCCAGGAACATCAGATGGTTCAGGATCCTGTTCAGCTCGGCAAGCAACGTCCTGAGCCACACCGCCCGCTCGGGGACCTCCATGCCCAGCATCCGTTCCACGGCGAGCACCACCCCGAGCTCGTTCGAGAAGGCGGAGAGCCAGTCGTGACGGTTGGCCAGCACGATGATCTGCCGGTAGTCGCGGACCTCGAAGAGCTTCTCCACGCCGCGGTGCATGTAGCCGACGATCGGTTCGCACGCCGCGATACGTTCGCCGTCGAGGGTCAGTCTCAGCCTCAGCACGCCGTGCGTCGCTGGATGCTGAGGGCCGATGTTGAGCACCATGTCCTGGGTGGCGAGTCCCGGGCCACCGCCTCGCTCATGTCCGGCGAACCCGGCCGCACCCGCTCCGAGGCCCACCACGAGGTGCTCGGCGCGGCCGCGGTCCGTCATGAAGGACATCCTGCACCACGCGACGGGTCGGCCGTCCTGCAGCGGCCCGGGGGTCCATTCGAGGGCGCCAGCGAGCATCCGCCGAGCGTGGTCCCGGTAGGGTGATCGCTGATCTCACGACGGCGAAAAGGTTGTGCCTTGCCTGCATCAGATGTCTCCGCGATCCCCGAGGCCGCACGGCTGATCCACATCGGCCCGCACAAGACCGGGAGCACGGCGATCCAGGTGTCGCTGCACAAGGCGCGTGAGGATCTGGCCGAGCACGGGGTCCACTACGCCGGCGACCGGGCCCGGCCGCGACTCGCCGGTTGGGCGCTGGGGATCGCGGGCAGCCCGGCCGGGCAGCCGACTCCGAGCATGGAGCACTGGCACGCGCTGGTTCGGGAGGTCGAGCAGTCGGGCAGCCAACGGGTCTGCGTCAGCAACGAGGACTTCGGTCGGGCCACGCCCGAGCAGGCGCAGAAGGTCGTCGCCGGCCTGGGCAGCCGGTCGGCTCACGTGGTGGCGGTGGCGCGGCGGCTCGACCTGTTCCTGCCCTCACAGTGGCAGGAGCGCGTCAAGGCCGGCCAGGTGAAGTCCTTCGAGGAGTGGCTCGAGATCGTTCTGGCGCCCGAGTCGAAGGCGTGGGACTGGACTAACGTCTGGCGGGCGCATGCGGTGGAGACGTTGGTGCGCCGCTGGATCGCGGAGGTCGGAAACGACAACTTCACCCTGATCGTCAGCGACGACACGGATCGCGACCTGCTGCCCCGGACGTTCGAGCAGCTGTTGGGACTGCCCGAGGGTCTGCTGGCCTTGCATCCGGACCGGTCTAACCGCGGCCTGAGCTGGAACGAGGTCGAGCTGGTGAGGTCGCTGAACATGGCCTCCCGTGACGCGGGCTGGCCGCCTGAGGTGCATGCTGCCTTCGTGAAGGACCGGGTCGTGCGCACCCTACGGTCCCTGCCTCGGCCCGAGTTCGGGGCACGGACGCCACCACTTCCCGAGTGGGCGCTCGACCGGGTACGCGAGCTCTCCGACGCACGCGTGGTGTCCTTGGCGCAGCTCGACATCCGAGTGGTAGGCGACCTCGAGCTGCTGCGCGTGCCGGCGAGTGCCGACGACGACGAACCCTCCGTGGACTGTCCACCCATCCCGGTGGAGGTGGCTGCTCGCACGATCGAGTCGGTGATCTCGGAGGCGAACAAGCGCCAGAAGGCGGCCCAGAAGACGGTCCAGAAGGCGGTCCAGACGGCGGCCAAGAAGGCGGCTCGGAAGACGGCCCACGGGTCGACAGAGAGCTCGGCAGCGCCGGAGCCGACGGAGCTGCCCGGACCGACGGCCGCTCCCGCGCCGACGGCACCCCCGCCGCCGTCGCCGCCCGCCCCGGCCGCCGCGACCTCACCCACCGGCCGTGCAGTCGACGGTGCTCGCCGCGTCGTGCAGCGGCTGCGGTCCGGTCGAGGCTGAGCCGGCCTCCGTGGACGACGTCTTCACTCCTCCTGCGGGTTCCTGGATGCCGGTGTCGCCGGCCCTGTCGAGGCTACGCCGCACCCTGCTCGGCGGCCTGGCGCTGATCCTGCTCGTCGGCCTCCTGCTGGTGACCCTGCTGACCCACCTCCCGGGCTGGGTACTGGTCCTGGCGGCCGGGGCCGTGGTGGCCGGCTTCGGGTTCGGATGGTTCGCCGTTGGGCGGAGCGTCAGGCGTTGGGGCTACCTCGAGCGTGACGAGGAACTCTACATCACCCGAGGGGCATGGTTCCGCCAGATGGTGGTCGTGCCCTACGGCCGGATGCAGTACGTCGACGTACAGGCCGGGCCGCTCGACCGCGCCTTCGGGATCGCCCAGATCCGCCTGCAC
>JBPCND010000182.1:0-11653 GCA_051001655.1 Nocardioides sp.
ACCCCGCCGAACCGTCCACACCGCCGGGTAAGTCCGGTCGGTGGCGGCGGGTCCGGTCGGTGGCGGGAAGTCAGGTAGGTGGCGGCGGATAGGTTCCTCGGGTGAAAGATCCCACCCCGGCACCCGGGACCTTCCTAGCGCCGCGGCCGCTCCTGCCGATCCTCGTGGTGGCAACCGCCCTGGTGTTCTGGGCCTCGGCCTTCGTGGCGATCCGGCACCTCGGCGACCCCATCTCGCCGGGGGCACTCTCCCTCGGCCGGCTCGCCGTCGGGTCGGTGTGTCTGGGCGCGGTCCTGCTCACCCGTGGCTGGGTCCGGCCGGCCTCAGGAGACTGGGTGCGGCTGGTCGCGATCGGCATCCTGTGGTTCGGCATCTACAACGTCGCCCTCAACGAGGGTGAGCGGCGGGTCGACGCCGGCACGGCCGCCATGCTGATCCAGGTCGCTCCCGTCCTGATCGCCGTGCTGGCCGTGCTGTTCCTGCACGAACGCTCCGGGATCTTCCTGTGGGTCGGGCTCGTCGTCGCCTTCACCGGTGTAGCCGTCATCAGCCTGGCGACGAGCCCGGGTGTGGACCGGGACGTGTGGGGCGTGGTCCTCTGTCTCGTATCCGCGGCGACGTACTCGATCTCGGTCATCCTGCAGAAGCCGCTGCTCACCCGGATGCCCGCGCTGCAGGTGACCTGGGTGGCCTGCACGGTCGGGATGCTCGCATGCCTGCCGTTCGCCGCGGACCTCTGGCGGGACGCATCCGCGGCAGGGCCTGCCGACATCGGCTGGATCGTCTATCTCGGCGTGTTCCCGACCGCGGTGGCGTTCACCACCTACGCCTACGCGCTGACCCACATGAGCGCGAGCAACCTGGGCGTCACCACCTATCTCGTGCCACCGGTCACAGTGCTCATGGCCTGGGTGGTTCTCGCCGAGACGCCCCCTGCTCTGACCTATGCCGGCGGGGCTCTCTGCCTGGCCGGTGTGGCCCTCGCCCGCCGGCGGCCGCGACGTCGCGTCGCGGTGGCCGGCCCCGCCTGACCGTCCGCGCCCGCGGCCCGCATCCCGCAGCCCTCGGCAGCGGGCGGTTTGGGGATCGGCGGTCAGGGAACCGGGACCAGGACCGTCTGCGGCGTTTGGAGGCCCCCATGACACACCTGGACACCCGTCCCGAACCGACCACTCGAGCACCGGACATCGTCCGGTGGACCCAGCGACTGGAGACCAGCCGCGCCCTCAACGGACCGGTCCGTCGTCTCGAGCCGCTCGCCTCAGCACTGCTGCGTGACGACAGGAGATCCGATGCCCTGCACGGGATGTGGCTCGGCCACGCGATCCATCCGGCGCTGAGCGACGTGCCGATCGGTGCGTGGACCTCGGCGACCCTGCTCGACCTTCTCGGCGGCGAACAGGCCCGGCCCGCGGCACAGCGGCTGGTGGGCCTCGGGATCCTGACCGCCGTACCCACCGCGATCACCGGCCTCGCCGAGTGGGGCACGACCGAGACCTTGGGAGACAGGCGGGTCGGCGCCGTCCACGCGATGTCGAACAGCCTCGCGCTCTGGCTCTACGTCGCGTCGTGGCTGTCGCGACGCCAAGGGCGGCACGGGCGTGGGGCCGCGCTGTCGCTGGTCGCCGCGACCGCCACCGGTGTCGGTGCCTACCTCGGCGGCCATCTCGCCAACGTGCGCCATGTCTCGAGCCGGCATCCGGCATACGACGACGCGACGACCGGCTGACGTGCGGATCGTCGTCACGGGGGCAAGCGGCAACGTCGGGTCGGCCGTCCTGCGTCGGCTCGTCGCCACGCCGTCGCACGAGGTCCTCGGCCTGGCACGACGCATCCCCACCGACGGCTGGCCGTTCGACGCCGTGGAATGGCAGTCGGTGGACCTGACCGACGATGAGGCTTCGGCGACCCTGGCAACGACGTTCGCCGGAGCGGACGCCGTCGTCCATCTCGCGTGGGGGTTCCAGCCCTCCCACGACCTCGGGTTCCTGGAGCGGCTCGGCGTCGGAGGCACGCGACGTGTGATCGACGCGGTCGCCTCAACCGGGGTCCCGCACCTGGTCCACATGTCCTCGGTCGGTGCCTACTCCCCACGGCGCGACGACGAGCCCGTCGACGAGAGCTGGCCGACAGGCGGCGTTCCGTCGTCGCCGTACAGCCGCCACAAGGTCGCCGCCGAGCGGCTGCTGGACGAGCTCGAGCGTGCGCGGCCGACGACGGTCGTCACCCGGTTGCGACCCGGGATCGTGGGTCAGGGCTCGGCGGGCAGCGCCCTGCTGCGCTACGCGCTGCCGGCGGTGGTGCCTGGGCGGGCGATCGGGCTGCTGCCGGTGCTGCCGCTGGACCGCCGGTTGAGCATCCCGATGGTCCACGCCGACGACGTCGCCCAGGCGGTGGAGCAGGCCCTCTCGGCCCGGTTGGGAGGAGCGTTCAACCTCGCCGCCGAGCCCTCGGTCGCCGCGGTCGACATCGCGGCCGCACTCGGCGCCCGGCTGGTGCACGTGCCTGCCCCCGTCCTGCGCACCGTGGCGTCGCTTACCTGGCATGCGCGCCTGCAGCAGGTCGACCCGGGCTGGGTCGACCTGGGCTACGCCGTCCCGTTGTTGGACACCGGCCGTGCCGAGCACGAGCTCGGCTGGGCACCGGAGACCGACGCGCTGTCGGTGCTGGATGAAACCGTGACGGGGATGAGGAACGCCTCCTCGGACAGCACACCGGCGCTGCGCGCCCGGACGGTGCCTGGCCAGCTCGCCCGTGCACTCCGCCGAGGACCGGTCAGCGAGCGCTCACGACCCTGACCGGCCGGTCGGCCCGGACGGGGCGGCCGGGGGGGTTCGTGCGGTCGGGGCGGTCGGGTCCCGGTCGAGCAGGCCGCGGAAGGCCGCGAGGTTCTTCGTCGACTCGCCGCGAGAGATCCGCCACGCCCACTCCTTGCGGATCGAGGAGGCGAAGCCGAGCTCCAGGATGGTGTTGAACGACTCGTCGGCACAGCTGAGTACGACGCCCAGCAGTCGGTCGATCTCCTCGGGTGTCACCGACGACAACGGCAGCCGGCCGTCGAGGTAGATGTCACCCAGATGGTCCACCGCGAACGACACGCCGAACAGCTTGAGGTTGCGCTCGAGCAGCCACCGGTAGACCCGTTCGTGGTTCTCGTCGGGTGCCCGCACGACGAACGCATGCACGCCCAGCGCATGCCGGCCGACGTCGAGCCGGACGGGTGTCTGCAGCTTCTTCTCCCCCGGCAGCACGACGGTGAAGACCCCGGTGGCGACCTCCTGCCACTCCAGCTCGCTGTCCTCGAGGGTCGCCCGCACGACGGCGGCAGGGTCCGCAGGCTCACCGGCTGCGGGGTCGCCGGGCGCAGGGGGGCTCATCGGCGGGCCTCGGCGAGGTCGTCGCGCATCACCGCGACAGCCTGGCGGTAGACTCCGACGGTCGCATCGGCGGTCCGCTCCCAGGCGAAGCTCGCCGCGTGCTCCACCGCGGCCTGTGACATCGACTCACGCAGGGCCGGCTGCTCGACGATCCGACGGATGGCGGCGGCGTAGTCGTCGGGATCGTGGCCCTCCACGAGCAGGCCGGAGACACCGTCGCGGACCACGGTCGGCAGACCGCCCACGGCAGCGGCCACGACGGGCGTACCGGAGGCCTGGGCCTCGACCGCGACCAGGCCGAAGGACTCGTTGTAGGACGGCACGCAGACCAGGGTCGCCGCGGAGTACCACTCGGCCAGCTCGGCCTGTGCGACCGGTGGGACGAACCGCACCACGTCGTCGACGCCGAGGGAGGAGGCCATCTGCGCGAGCGACTCGGGGTGTTCGAGGCCCGAGCCCGAGGGTCCGCCGACGACCGGGACGACCAGGCGCGGCCGGAGGCCCGGGTCGCGCTCGAGGGACCGGGCCACCGCGTGAAGCAGCACGTCGGGTGCCTTCAAGGGCTGGATCCGGCAGGCGAACACCAGCACCACGGCTTCCTCGGCGGGCCCGAGCCGGGCCCGGGCCCCGGCTCGAGGCCGGAACACGTCGAGGTCGACGCCGGGGTGGACCACCTCGACGCGGCCCGGATCGGCACCGTAGAGCTCGACCAGCTGCTTGGCCTCGATGTCGGTGTTCGCGATCAGCATGTCGGCGGCCTCGACGACCTGCTCCTCGCCGATCACCCGGCCTTCCGGCTCCGGCTTGTCCCCGGCGGCCAGCGACATGTTCTTCACCTTGGCCATCGTGTGCATGGAGTGCGCCAGCGGCACGCTCCAGCGGTCCCGGACCAGCGCCCCCACCTGGCCGGAGAGCCAGTAGTGCGAGTGGATGACGTCGTACCAGCCCTGGTCGTGGTGCGCCTCGGCCCGGAGCACCTCGCGCGCGAACACGCACATCTGGCCGGGCAGCTCGTCCTTGGTCAGCCCCTCGAACGGTCCGGCGTGCACGTGGTGCACGGTCACGCCGGGGAACGCCTCGACAGACGGGGGGAGCAGCGATGAGGTGGCACGCGTGTAGATCTCGACCTCGATGTCGCGCGCGGCCAGCCGCTTGGACAGCTCGACGACGTAGACGTTCATGCCGCCCGCGTCACCGGTGCCGGGTTGGTCCAGCGGTGAGGTGTGCAGGCTGATCATCGCGATCCGGCCCTGGGCGAAGTTCACTGGCGTCGGTACCTCCGGGGGTGCAACCACGGAGGATTGTCTCCTATTTCCTGGTGTGGCCTGTCGCCGGAACTATCCTCGGGTGGTGAGTCGGATCCGGGTCGGCATCTCCGGCTGGACCTACGCCGGCTGGCGCGGCGACTTCTACCCGCTCGGGCTGGTGCAGCGCCGGGAGCTGGAGTACGCAGCTGGACGGTTGACCAGCATCGCGGTCAACGGCTCCTTCTACTCCCTCCAGCGGCCGACCTCCTATGCCGCCTGGCGTGACCAGACCCCGGACGACTTCGTGTTCGCGGTCAAGGGCGGCCGGTTCGTCACCCACATGAAGAAGCTGGCCAGGGTCGAGATCGCCCTGGCGAACTTCTTCGCCTCCGGCGTCCTGGCGCTCGGGGAGAAGACCGGTCCGTTCCTGTGGCAGCTCCCGCCGAGCCTCGGCTTCGACGCCCAGCGCTTGGCCGCGTTCTTCGAGCTGCTGCCGCGCACCAGCGCTCAGGCCGCCCGGGTCGCGGCCGGCCACGACGACAGGGTTGCCGGGGACCGGGCTCTCACGAAAGCCGACGCGGACCGTCCGCTACGTCACGCCCTCGAGGTCCGCCACCCGACCTTCGCCACGCCGGAGACCCTGGCTCTGCTGCGTGAGCACGACGTCGCGATGGTCGTCGCTGACACCGCGGGCCGGTGGCCTCTCATCGAGGAGCCGACCTCTGATCACATGTACGTCCGGCTGCACGGGGACATCGAGCTGTACACGAGTGGCTACACCGAAGGGGCTCTGGACCGCTGGGCCGAGAAGATCCGCGGGTGGGCTGCATCCGGGCACGATGTCTTCGTCTACTTCGACAACGACGCCAAAGGGTTCGCGCCGCACGACGCGATGGCCCTCATCGAGCGGGTCGGGCGCCGCTAGGTCGTGCTCGGCCGGCACGTCCGGAGAGGGCGCGCTCGACGTACGGCGTCGCCCGGCTGACCACCTGCCACAGCACGATGCCACCGGCGAGCGACAGCAGCGTCGCTGCGAGCGGGTAGCGGTCCTCCAGGTGCGGGTAGATCTGCCAGTGGGCGAGGTAGATGTAGAGCGAGGCGGACGCGAGTACGCCGGTCGCGCGCGCCGACCAGGTGGGGACCTGGATCGCACGCAGCCACACGAGGAGAAGCATCCCCGCGACGACGACCGCCTCACGGACCGGGTCGTTGAAGAATCCCGGGAGGCTGGCGACGACGACCGACGACACCAGGACGCGGTGCCTCCGCGTCGTCGCCTTCACCGTGGCCCAGCCCAGGGCGAAGAGCCAGAACACCACCCCGGCCCGATGGATGTCGTCGCCAGGTAGGAGCTGCACGACGTCGTACCTCGTGAGCAGTCCGGCCAGCGCGAGGCCGAACGGCAACCAGAACGACCAGCGTCGTTCGAACCGATCGACCCATGGCACGGCCATCAGCGCGGTCAGGACGAGCAGCGTGAGGACCAGGACCTCGACGAACCAGTACCACCCCTGCGGCTCGGTCCAGCTCCGGGGGCCGAGCAGGCCGTTGAGCAGCAGCACGTTGCGCCAGCCGATGTCACGGGTGGTGACTGCGACGGCGGCAAGCCAGAGCATCGACGGGACGGCGACCCGGCTCACACTGGTGGCCAGGTGACGCACCCGCTCCTGACGCGGCACCGACGTGAGGTGGAACCGGCCGAAGTTGAAGCCCGCGATGCCGAGCAGCACATGGGCGCCGCCGAGGAGCACGAACAGATTGGCGTGACTTCCCACGATCGCCACGATCGCCAGCGCGCGCAGCAAGACGTTGGTCTCGAGAGTCCGTCCGCGTGTGCGGGGAGCCCGGGTGTCGGTGCCGTCTGTACGCGCGGCCGCGGTGAGCGCGCCGATCGGCGTCACGTGCCAGCCGACGGGCAGTCGACCCAGCACCGCCTCCAGCCGCAGCGAGGTCTCGACGTAGGACAACGAGTCGCCGCCGAGCGAGACGAACGTGTCTTGGTCGGTGACGTCCCCGGGGCCCAGGACATCCGCGAGCACCGGGCGGACGTCGACGGCGGGACGGTCAGCGACGGCAGCCCCCGGGCCGGGCCGGTCCCCGGCGGCGTCCCGCGCCGTGGTCCGCTCCCGCGCACGCGCCTCGACCGAGCGGTAGTCGGTCTTGCCGGACGGCAGCCGGGGGATCTCGTCGAGGCCGAGCACGTCCACCGCACGCGGTGGCAGGCCGAAGTGCTCCTGGGCGAGCCGGGTCAGGGCGGCGGTGTCGGCCGGCTTGGCCGAGACGTCGACGGCGAGCAGCAGCCGGTCTCCGGCGTCCAGGCAGTGCACGACATGTCCATCGCCGGCGTAGACGTGTTCCACCTGGTCGAGATCGACCCGCAGGCCGAAGACCTTGGCGAACCGGTTGCGGCGGCCGATGATCTCGAACAAACCGTCCGGTCGCCGGCGCGCGACGTCGCCGGTGTGGAGGGCCCCGACCTCCCGTCCACGGCTCAGGTCAGCCGGTGTGGTGGCGTAGCCGAGCATCACGTTGGGGCCTTCGTAGACCAGCTCGCCGACCTCGAGCTCCCGTGCTGGTCGAGCTCGTCGAGACCTCAACGGAGCCTCGGGCAGTGGCTCGAGGTGGAACGAGCCGCCGGGGATCGGCACCCCGACGGCGCCGGGCGCCACGTCGGCGAGGTCCGGAGGTAGATACGCCATCCGGGCGGTCGCCTCGGTCTGGCCGTACATGACGAACAGGTCCCACCCGCGAGACCGACCGAGTGCGGCGTACTCCCGCACGCGCACCGGGTCGAGCCGGCCACCGGCCTGGGTCACGGAGCGCAACGACGGGACGTCCATGTCGGCGAAACCGACCCGGTCGAGGAGGTCGAAGGTGTAGGGGACGCCGGCGAAGGTGGTCACTCCGTGCCGGCGTACGGCGTCCCAGAAGCACGGGTCGACCACGGAGCCGTCGGTGAGCAGCAGGGAGGCGCCGGCGAGGAGATGACTGTTGATCACCGAGAGGCCGTAGCAGTAGTGCATCGGCAGGGTGGTGGCCGCCACGTCGTTGGGGCGGATGCCGAGGTAGTCCGCGATGGCGGACGCGTTGGACGCGAGGTTCTCCGCGGAGAGCCGCACCAGCTTCGGCGACCCGGTCGACCCCGACGTGGACAACATCAGGGCCAGATCCGCATGCAGGTCGTGCCGGGTGCCGGGGCGCCGCTCGTCGACGTCACCCCGGTCGAGAACCACGTCCGGGTCGTAGGCGGCGAGGATCGCGTCGAGGTTCCCGCGGTGGTCCCCGGGCACGAGAATGGCCGGATGCCCCCCGGCGAGGCAGGCCAGGTAGCCGACGACGGAGTCCACCTCGTTGGCCCCGGCCAGCAGCACGAGGCGGCGCGCGCTGCCCAGCCGGTCACCCAGCCGGCCCACACGCTCGGCGAGGTCGGCGTAACAGACCGGGCCATCCGGGCTGACCAGAGCCGGCCGGTCGCCGTGCCGGGCGAGGTCTCCCCAGAAACCGTCGCCGGGCACGCTGGACCCGGATCTGACCGCGGTCCGGAGCACACTCACCCCGAGAGCGTATTAGGCAAGCCTTACCTTTGTCACGCAGACCCCGTTCAGTAGCCACTCCCTCCCCGTCGAGTAGCCACTCCCTCCCCGTTCAGTAGCCACTCCCTCCCCGTCGAGTAGCCACTCCCTCCCCGTCGAGTAGCCACTCCGGCCTTCCCCAAGCCTGTGCCTGCGCAAGAATGAGCGGATGACCACCCGGACAGCAGTGGTGACCGGAGCCAGCAGCGGGATCGGTGCCGCGACCGCGCGGCATCTCGCCGACGACGGTTTCCATGTCTTCTGCGCCGCGCGCCGCGAGGACCGGATCAGGGCCCTGGCCGAGGAGATCGGGGGTACGGCGGTGCGCTGCGACGTCACGTCGGAGGAGGAGGTCGTCGCGCTCGCGGGTCTGGTCGGGGACCAGCTCGACGTCCTGGTCAACAACGCCGGCGGCGCCTTCGGAGCCGACCCAGTCTCCACCGCGGACGCTGACGACTGGCGCCGGATGTTCGAGGTGAACGTGATCGGCCTCATGCTGGTCACCAAGGCGCTGCTACCGGCGCTGATCGCCAGCGGGGCGGGCACCGTCGTCAACGTCGGATCAACCGCGGGAAGGATCGCCTACGAGGGTGGGGGCGGCTACACCGCGGCCAAGCACGGCACCCAGGTCGTGACCGAGACGCTCCGCCTCGAGCTCTTCGACCAACCGGTCCGGATCTGCGAGATCGCGCCGGGGATGGTCAGGACCGAGGAGTTCGCCGCCGTACGCTTCGACGGGGATCAGGCAAGGGCCGACGCGACCTACGCCGGCGTCGCCGAACCGTTGGTCGCCGACGACATCGCGGACGCGATCGCCTGGATGGTGACCCGGCCCTCCCACGTCAACATTGACGAGCTGGTGATCCGGCCTCGTGCCCAGGCCGCCCAGCACAAGGTCCACCGCCTCCCCGTTGAGAAGCCACCCCCTCCCCGTTGAGAAGCCACCCCCTCCCCGTTGAGAAGCCAATGGGACCGGAATCGGTCCACGTCAACCGGTCGGCATCGGCCGTCCACAACACGACAGGACGGCGATCGGCCAGTCGTCACAGCGGGGCGATGCTCTTCCCCATGACGATCCATGCGTCCCCGTACTCTTTGCTGGAAACGCTCTGCGCGAGGCCGTTCAGCACCGCGCAGGCAACCGCCATGGGCATCGACCGGCACGCACTCGCGCATCTGGTCGCCAACCGGGTGCTGCGCCGGGTACTCACCGGTGTCTACGTCAGATCCGCGCTTCCTGACACCGTGGAGGTGAGACTTCAGGCGGCCAGTCTGATCCTCGGGCCGTTCGTGGTGGCATGCGACCGGACGGCTTCGTGGATGCTCGGCGTCGACACCTTCCAGTACCGCGAGCTGGAGATCCTCCCTCCCCTGGAGTTGCGGACGCTGCCTGGACACAATCGAGTCAGGCGAGCCGGCTGCTCCGGCGGCGTTCGGGATCTCGACGCCATGGACATCGTCGAGGTCGCCGGCGTCAAGATGACCAAGCCCGCTCGGACAGCACTGGATCTCGCCTGCAAGCTCGGTCGACGGGACAGCCTCGCCGCTCTCGACGGGTTCATGAGAGGCCACGGGCTGACCCATGCAGAGCTGCAGTCAAAGTTGGCCGCCCAGTACGTCCGACGTCGCGGAGTAGTCCAAGCTCGTGAGCTCGTCGCGCTTGCCGACCCGCTGGCCGAGTCACCCGGTGAGTCGTGGACGCGCCTGGAGCTCATCGACCATGGCCTTCCGACCCCTCGGCTTCAGCACTGGGTCCAGGTCGACGGCCGGCCGACATTCCGACTCGACATGGCCTACCCGAAGCACAAGATCGCCATCGAGTACGACGGGCGCGAGTTCCACGAGGGGGAAGAGCGGAGACGCAACGACCAGGTACGTCGACGGTGGCTGCTCGATCACGGGTGGATCGTCATCGTGGTCACCAAGGACGACTTCGCGTCGGACGCCCTCGACGGGTGGATCGACGACGTCCGGGTCGCTCTTCGGCTCGCCGCCCGAGCATGACCCGCGGAGTTCCTGGCCGTTCGCCCGGGAAGATTGGCGTCTCGACCGGGAAAGATTGGCTTCTCAACGCGGAGGGGCTGGCTTCTCAACGGGGAAGGATTGACGGGTCGACGGGGGTGAGGAGCAGCCGGGCCAGATCGTCGAGGTCCGGGGTCAGATCCTGCTCGGCGACCACGACCTCCTGGCGCCCGAGTGTGAAGGCGTAGACGTAGCGGTCCGGCTGCGGCCTCGACGGCGACACCGCCCGGACGTCGATCCGCGAGAGCAGCCGCTGTACCTCGGTCGTGTGCGGATCCGCGCCGAGCCGGATCTCGCCGACCTGCCGCATCCCGGCGAACCCTCCGCTCCGGGTCACCGCCACCCGGTCCGGGACCGGCTCGACCGGGGCGGAGTCGCGGCCGCCCCCCGTGGCCGGACCGACGCCGACCACCGACCAGGCGGCCGCCACGGCCGACCGGGCCTCCTCGGACACGGCCGACGCCGCGTCGAGGGTGGCCACCGCGAAGTCGGCGAAGTTGGCCGTCGGGCCGATGCCGGACGTGAGCGCGGCGTACCAGATCCGACCGGGCACCTCCCACGCCACGCCGCCGATGCCGACCGCAGCGAGGTGGAACGCGCGGTTCGGGATGCCGGAGTTGAGGTGCACACCGCCGTTGTCCTCGGTGGTGTCCACGTAGTCGGCCATCGACGCGACCTGCGGGTCCTGGCCGAGCACCGGGTCGTCATAGGCAGTCCCTGGCTCGGACATCGACCGCAGCGCCCGCCCGTGCACCGTGGGCAGGAAGATCCCCTCGCCGATCAGCCAGTCGGCCTCGTCCACCCGATGACCGAGCAGCCGCTGCTTGAGACAGGCGGCGAACACGTCGGACATCGATTCGTTCAGCGCCCCGGACTGACCGGAGTAGTCGAAGCCGGAGGTGTGCTGCGTGACACCGTGGGTGAACTCGTGGGCGAGCACGTCGACGGGCTTGGTGAACCGCCCGAACACGCGCCCGTCACCGTCGCCGAAGACGAGCTGGCTACCGTCCCAGAACGCGTTGTCATAGTCACGACCGTAGTGAACGGTCGCCACCACCGAGGCGCCATGGCCGTCGTACGACGCCCGTCCGAACGCCTTGGCGAACATCGCGAGCGAGGCCTCCACCCCCACGTACGCCTCATCGACCGCAGGGTCGCCCACCGCGGCCTCGTCGGCCGCGCGGACCAGCCGCCCCGGGAGGTCGGTGCCCTGCTCCGCGCTGTGCACCGCGAACGGTCCGCTTGTCGCCGCAAGGCCCTCGACAGGACCGACAGCGGGTCCGGCAGCAGGACCAGCAGCGGGACCGACAGCGGGACCGACAGCGGGTCCGGCAGCAGGACGACCAACAGCGGGACCCGCGGTCATCGCCCCCCGACCCCTGCGGTCCTCCTCCCACTACCCGGCGCTGCCGCCGCCCTCGCCCACCGAGTCGTC
>JBPCND010000183.1:0-2700 GCA_051001655.1 Nocardioides sp.
CCGACCCCGTCCGGACCGACCCCGTCCGGCGAGACGAGACCTCGCGACACCAGGTCGGGGAGGGCGGCCCGACCGGCGTCGTCGAGCACGTCGACCGGGAGCCCCTGACGCAGCCGGGTCTCGAGCAGAACCCGCTCCACCCGTCGGGTCTCGCCGTCGAGCACCTCGCGGGCCAACGCCGGACTGCTTCCCGCGGCGAGCCGGCCGGCATAGGCGGCGGGATGCTTGACGTTCCACCACCGGACGCCGCTGGCATGTGAGTGGGCTCCGGGGCCGGCCCCCCACCAGTTCGTCCCGGTCCAATAGCCGACGTTGTGCCGGCACGCGGCCGCATCGTCCCGGGCCCAGTTCGACACCTCGTACCAGCTGAGACCGGCTGCCACCAGAGCAGCATCGGCGGCAAGGTACTTGTCGGCCAGGTCGTCGTCGTCGGGCCCCCGTCCACCAGGCAGCTCGCCGCGCCGGACCCGTCGGGCCAGGGCGGTGCCGTCCTCCACGATCAGGGCGTAGGCCGAGAGGTGGTCCGGCTCGTAGGCCAGCGCAGCGTCGAGCGAGGACTGCCAGTGCGCCGCGGACTCCCCCGGCGTCCCGTAGATCAGATCCAGGCTCACCTGGTCGAACCCGACCCGGCGCGCCCAGGCCACCACCAGCGGCACCCGGTCCGGGTCATGGGTCCGGTCGAGCACGCTCAGCACGGCGGGGACTGCCGACTGCATGCCGAAGGAGACCCTGTTGACGCCCCCGGCCCGCAACGAGGCAAGCGTCCTCTCGTCCACGCTGTCCGGGTTCGCCTCGGTGGTGATCTCGGCGTCGTCGGCCAGCCCGAACTCGTCACGCACGGCCGCGACGATCCGGGTGAGGTCCTCCGCCGGCAGCAGTGTCGGCGTACCCCCTCCGAAGAAGACCGAGGACACCGGTAGGTCTCGGTCGCCGAGCACCCGCCGGGCCAGCCGGATCTCGGTCAGGACAGCGTCGGCGTACGACGCCCGCGACGCGCCCGGGGCATCCCCGAGCTCAGCAGCGGTGTAGGTGTTGAAGTCGCAGTAGCCGCACCGCACGGTGCAGAACGGCACGTGCACGTAGAACCCGAACGGGCGCCCACGGAGGCCGGCCAGGGCCTCTTCCGTGAGGCTGCCGTCCGTCGGGGCAGGTGTGCCTTCGGGCAGGGCTGAGGGCATGGGGCTCAGGAGTGGCTCACGAGTAGAGTGCGTCGATCCGGTCCTTGTGGTTCCCCTCGACGACGTTGCGCTTGACCTTCATCGACGGGGTCAGCTCGCCCGACTCCACGGTCAGGTCGTGGTCGAGCAGCTCCCACTTCTTGATGGTCTCCCAGCGGTTCAGCGAGCCGTTGAGCCGGTCGACGTAGCCACCCACCATCTCCTGGACCTGGCCGGAGCTGACGATGTCGGCGTACGACGCTCCGCTCATCCCGTTCTCTGCCGCCCAACCATCGATCGCGTCAGGGTCGAGCGTGATGAGCGCGATGACGTAGTTGCGGTCGTCGCCGAAGACCAGGAACTGGCTGGCGTAGGGGCACACCGCCTTGAACTTCGACTCGATGGCGGACGGAGCGATGTACTTGCCACCGGAGGTCTTGAACAGGTCCTTGATCCGGCCGGTGATCTGCAGGTAGCCGTCAGGGTCGAGGCTGCCCTTGTCGCCGGTGCGCAGCCACCCGTCGCCGGTGAGCGCCGACGCGGTTTCCTCCGGCAGGTTGTGGTAGCCGTCCATGATGCCGGGGCCCTTGATCAGGATCTCGTCGTTCTCGCCGAGCTCGACCTCGCTGCCGGGCATCACCGGGCCGACCGTGCCGAAGCGGTAGTCCTTCGGATGGTTCACGAACGAGCCGGCCGCGGACTCGGTCAGTCCGTAACCCTCGAGGATCACGATGCCGGCCGCGTGGAACCACTCCGCGATCTCCTGGTTGAGGGCCGCGGCGCCAGAGATGAAGAACCGGACCCGTCCGCCGAACCGCTCCCGGATCTTGGTGAAGACCAGCTTGTCGAACAGCGCGTGTTTCCTGGCCAACAGGAACGGCACCGGCTTGCCCTCGCGGTGCAGACGGTCGACCTCGAGGCCGACCTTGAAGGCCTGGTTGAACAGCTTCTCCTTCACACCGCCTTCGGATGCCTGCATCGTGACGATGCGGCCGTGGGCCTTCTCGAAGATGCGCGGCGCGGCACCCATGAACGTCGGTCGGACGACGGCCAGGTTGTCGATGATCTTGTCGACCCGACCGTCGACCGCGGTCGCGAAGCCGCAGGCCAGCTGGGTTGACAGCAGCACCTTGCCGAACGAGTGCGCCATCGGCAGCCACAGGAACTGCAGGTCGTCCTCGTGCAGGATGTCCAGCGCCTGGATGGCCGCGCCCTCATAGGTCCAGGACTCGTGACGCAGTCGGACGCCCTTGGGCCGACCGGTGGTGCCGGAGGTGTAGATCAGGGTCGCCAGGGCGTCGGGCCGGATGTTCTCGACCGCGTCGTCGACAGCGGTGGGGTTGCTCGCCAACAGGTCCGAGCCGAGCTTCTCCAGCTCAGCCAGGCCGATCACCCAGTCGTCGTCGCCCCCATCGTCGTCGGCCACGTCGTTGGTCGCACCGGCGAAGACGACCACCTTGGCCAGGTGCGGCAGCTCGGACCTGTGGTCGCGGATCTTCTCGACCTGCTCGTCGTCCTCGGCGAAGACCACCCGGCAATCGGA
>JBPCND010000184.1:0-5181 GCA_051001655.1 Nocardioides sp.
ACCTATGCCTTCACCATCTTGGCGGCTCGGCTCCTCGGCCCGGTCGAGTACGGCGCCCTGGCAGCCGTCATGGGGCTCCTGCTCGTGCTCAACGTGCTCTCCCTCGGTCTCCAAGCCACCGGAGCCCGCCGGGTCGCGGCGGCCCCGGGAGACCTCGCGCAGATCGAGCACGAGGTGATGCGGTCGACGTACCTGTGTGCCGCCGGGCTCGGCGTCGTGTCGCTCGCGGCCACTCCCCTGGTCTCCGTCGTGCTGAACCTCGACTCCTGGCTGGTCGCCGCGCTCATCGCTGTCACGGTCGTGCCGCTGAGCGTCATGGGGGGCCAGGCTGGTCTGCTGCAGGGCGAGCGTCGATGGCGCCCGCTGGCCGGGATCTACCTGGCCGTCGGCGTGGGCAGGCTCGTCTTCGGCGCCGTTGCTCTGCTGATGGAGCCGGACACGCTGGGTGCGCTGACTGGCGTCGCGGTGGGTGCCTTCGTTCCGTTGGCGGTTGGCTGGTGGTCCCTGCGCCGGCCCGCCCGCAGGCGCAGGCACGACTCGACCCCCACCGTGAGGACACCGTTGTGGGAAGCCGGCGGGGTGCTTCGTGAGACCGTCACCAACTCACACGCTCTGCTGGCCTTCTTCGCACTCTCCAACGTGGATGTGGTCGTCGCCCGGGGCGTCCTCGACGAGCGGCAGGCCGGTCTCTACGCCGGCGGTCTCATCATGACCAAGGCAGTTCTGTTCCTGCCTCAGTTCGTGGTGGTCATCGTCTTCCCCTCGATGTCAGGGACGGAGTCTGCCCGGAGGATGAATGTGCTGGCTCTGGGGTTCGTGCTGGCGATCGGGGTGAGCACCGTGCTGGGCACGGCTGTCCTCTCCGAGCTGGCGGTCGTCTTCATCGGCGGCGCTGAGTACGCTGCCCTCCAGGACCGACTGTGGGTCTTCGCCGGTCTCGGCACCCTCCTCGCGATGCTCCAGCTGATGGTCTACAACGTGGTCGCACGGCAACGGCAACGGGCCGTCTTCGTGATCTGGGCAGGGTTGGTGACTCTCCTGGCCATCGCACCACTGATGGGCTCGGTCTCCGAGCTCGTGCTGACTGTCCTCGCCGTGGACAGCGTCCTGTTCGTCACCTTGTTGCTGCGTGCAGGAGTGAGGTCACCGGAGCCCGCCACCGCCGGGGCAGCTCCGGTGGACGAGGAGGGTCGGGTCGTCGGACCTCAGTGAGCGGCGTCGTGCCAGCTCGCTCCGGTGCCCACCGACACGTCGAGCGGCACGGTCAGGTCGGCGGACGCAGCCATCTCCGCACGCACCAGCTCCTCGAGCCGCTCCGCCTCCCCCTGCGCCACCTCGAAGACGAGCTCGTCGTGCACCTGGAGGAGCATGCGTGATGTCAGCCCCGCGTCCCGAACCGCTCGGTCGACCCGAAGCATGGCGACCTTGATGATGTCGGCCGCCGAGCCCTGGATGGGCGCGTTCAGCGCCATCCGCTCCGCTATCTCACGACGCTGTCGGTTGTCGCTGGTCAGGTCCGGAAGATAGCGCCTGCGCCCGAGGATCGTCTCGGTGAACCCGGAGCGCCGCGCCTCGTCGACCACGCCGCCGAGGTAGTCGCGGATCCCCCCGAAGGTCTCGAAGTACTCATCCATCAGGCCCCTCGCCTCACCGGCCTCGATGCCGAGCTGCTGGGCGAGCCCGAAGGCGGACAGCCCGTAGGCCAGGCCGTAGTTCATCGCCTTGATCTTGGCCCGCATCTCGAGGGTGACCGCGGCCGGATCCACGTCGAAGACGCGTGCCGCGGTGACCTTGTGGAAGTCCCGGCCGGACCTGAACGCCTCGATCAGCAGCGCGTCCTCGGACAGGTGGGCCATGATCCGCATCTCGATCTGGCTGTAGTCGGCGGTCATCAGGCTTTCGAAGCCCGGGCCCACCACGAAGGCCTCCCGGATACGTCGGCCCTCCTCGGTCCGCACAGGGATGTTCTGAAGGTTGGGGTCGGTGGAGGAGAGTCGGCCGGTGGCGGCGATCAGCTGGTTGAACGTCGTGTGGATCCGGCCGTCCTCGGCGACTGTCTTCAGCAGGCCCTCGACGGTCTGGCGCAGCCTCGCCACGTCACGATGCCGCAGCAGGTGCAGCAGGAACGGATGGTCGGTCTTCACGTGGAGCGCCTGCAGGGCATCCGCGTCAGTGGTGTAGCCGGTCTTCGTCCGCTTCGTCTTCGGCATGTCGAGCTCGTCGAAGAGCACCACCTGGAGCTGCTTGGGTGAGCCGAGGTTGATCGCCTTGCCGATGACGGCGAACGCCTTGTCCGCCGCCTCCTTCACCTCTCCGGCGAAGTGGGTCTCCAGAGCCTCGAGCTGCGGCACGTCGACGGCGACGCCGATCCGCTCGAGCTCGGTGAGCACGTGCACCAGCGGCAGCTCGACGTCTGCGAGCAGGCGGGTGCCGCCCCGCTCGTCGAGCTCGTCGTCGAGCGCCGAGGCGAGCTCCAGCACCGACCACGCGTGCAGCATCGCGGTGTCGCCCGCCCCCTCGTCGCCGACGATGTCGAAGCTGAGCTGGCCGGCATCGACAGAGTCGGCCGTGGCGACCTTGAGCTCACGCTTGAGGTACCGCACGGTGAGGTCGGCCAGGTCGTAGGAGCGCTGGTCAGGGCGGGCGAGGTACGCCGACAGCGCGGTGTCACGCTCCAGGCCGGCGACCGTCCAGCCCCGTGCCGCCATCGCGAGCAACGGGCCCTTGGCGTCGTGCAGGACCTTGAGGTACGCCGGGTCGGCCAGCCAGGTCGCGAGACCGGAGTCGTCCTCCGGGCTGATCTGCTCGACGTCCACCCAGGCCGCTGCCTCGTCGTCGGCCGCCAGGGCCAGGGCGTAGACGTCGCCGCTGCCCGCCCGCCAGGAGCCTTGGACCTGGACACCGACCCGTTCCCCCGGCGAGGTGTGTGCTGCCAGCCAGGCGGACAGCTCGCCCGGCCCGGGGCGGCTCATGTCGAGGTCGAAGTCGACCTCCTCGATCTCCTCCTCGGACTCCAGGGTCGCGAAGAGCCGGTCCCGGAGCACCCGGAACTCCAGACCGTCGAAGAGCTGGTGGACCTGCTGGCGGTCCCACGGCTGCTTGGCCAGGTCGGTCGGCGTCACGACCAGCTGCAGGTCGCACACCAGGGCGTTGAGGTGCCGGTTGCGGATCACGTCGCCGAGGTGCTCCCGCAGGGATTCGCCGGCCTTTCCGGTGATCTCGTCGGCACGCGTGATGACGTTGTCGAGACCGTCATAGGTGCTGACCCACTTGGCCGCGGTCTTGGGTCCCACCCCGGGAACGCCCGGGAGGTTGTCGGAATCCTCCCCGACCAAGGCAGCCAGCTCGGGGTACCGATGGGGAGGGACGCCGTACTTCTCCTGCACCGCCGACGGTGTCATCCGGGCCAGGTCGGAGACGCCTCGCATCGGGTAGAGCACGGTCGAGGACTCCGTAACCAGCTGAAACGAGTCGCGGTCGCCGGTCAGGAGCAGGACCTCGAAGCCTTCGGCGAGGGCCTGGGTGGTGAGCGTGGCCATGATGTCGTCGGCTTCGTAGCCGTCGAGCTCGAGATGCCGGATCCGCAGCGCGTCGAGCACCTCCTGGATCAGGGGGAGCTGGCTCTTGAACTCGTCGGGCGTCTTGTTGCGTTTCGCCTTGTACTGCGGGTACTCGACGAGCCGGAACGTCTGCCGCGACTTGTCGAACGCGACACCGACATGGGTCGGCTCCTCGTCACGCAACACGTTGATGAGCATCGAGGTGAAGCCGTAGACCGCGTTGGTCGGCTGGCCAGTCGTCGTCGAGAAGTTCTCCACCGGGAGCGCGAAGAAGGCCCGGTAGGCCAGGGAGTGGCCGTCGAGAAGCAGCAGTCGGGGTCGGTCGGCGAGCTGTGGCACAGGGCAACCCTAGTCAGTGGCGCCGACGTGACGGGCTGGACCTAGGAGGTCCGTTCCTGGGCACGGCGGAGCGAGCGGCGGCGGGCCAGGACCTGCCCCACATTGCGGTGCGCCCTGTTCCCGACGCGGGCAGCCGCCGGCGGCTCGAGGGGCAGCTTCGAGCGCAGCGAGGTGACCGTGGCGGCCCGGATGAGGGCCACCTGGCCCAGACCGAGTCGGGCCAGGAACCGGTTGCTGTCACGGGAGCCCACGGCAGCAGCGGCGAGGATGTGCATGGTGTCCTTCTCCTCGGCCCAGCTCACCGTCGCCTCCATCAGCGCTCGGCCGACCCCGCGCCGGCGGGCATCCTCACGCACGTGCAGGTGCAGGACGTGCAGCGCGAGGTCTGAGTGCAGCGGGGTGAGAGGTGCACGGACCAGGAGTACGGCGCCGACCGCGTCGTCGTCCTGGACGGCCACGAGCAGCCGCTGGTCGGGGTCGGCCGCGATCCGGGCCACCGCCGACTCAACATCACGAGGTCCGCTCTGGTTCACGTCGCGCGAGGCGACCGAGGTCAGGATGTCCTGCAGGGCGGGCACGTCGTCAGGGGTTGCGTCACGGATGACCAACGGGCAACGGGACACGACAGGGACCTCCAGCAGACTCATGTCACATCCGCGGGAGCGCTCGCAGGAGGGTTCCCTGGACCACTGGCGGACGAACCCCCGAATACCGTGCGAACAGAACGAGATGAGAGATTACGCCTAGATCGGAACAGTTCGGTAGTCACACGTTGAACCAGTGGAGGAGGCCGCCGTGTTTCCGGGCGCCGGCACCCTGGTGAACGTCGTCACCGTGCTGCTCGGGACCGCCATCGGTGTGCTGGTCGGTCATCGGCTGCCGGTGCGGACCCGTGACGTCGTCACCGACGCCCTCGGCCTCGTCACTCTGCTCATTGCCGGCTCGGCCACGATGAGCGTCCGAGACGCCACGTTCGTCACTGCCGTCGGCCCCAGTGCACCGTTGCTGATCGTCCTCGCCTCCCTGCTGCTCGGCGGCATCCTGGGCTCGCTGCTGGGGATCGAGAACCGGCTCGAGCGATTCAGTGGCTGGGTGCAGGAACGGCTGCGCCGGCGCCTCTCCGGCGGGTCTGACGGGTCCGACGGGTCAGGCGGCCCCGGAGCCGCAGCCGCGGCCGACCGGCAACGCTTCATCGAGGGTTTCGTCACCGCGTCGCTGGTCTTCTGCGTCGGCCCGCTCACCGTGCTGGGCTCTCTCAACGACGGTCTCGGCAACGGCGCCG
>JBPCND010000185.1:0-3866 GCA_051001655.1 Nocardioides sp.
CTTCGCACTGGTGCCGTGGCCGGTCTTCGATCGAGGCTTGCGGGCGGCGGCCGGTCGTGCGACCTGGCCGGTGTCCCGAGAGCCACTCCCGAGGACCGGAGTGCTCGCAGCGCGTGCGTCAACGTGACATCACCGGATGGTGGTGCTCCCCGTGTGGAAACACCCGTCTGTGTCTTGTTGTGCTCTATTCAGTTGTGCTCTATTCAGTTGTGCTCTGTTGAGTTGTGACGGCCGGCCTGTTGCCGCGGCACGTCGTGCCGCAGGCGTGCGCAGGCCGGAAATGCCGAAGAGCGGCCACTCCGAGGGGAGGACCGCTCCAGCGGGGTTATCGGCGAAGACCGAGACGCTCGATCACGCTTCGGTAGCGCGCAATCTCGGTCTTCTGCAAGTAGTTGAGGAGGCGCCGGCGCTGGCCGACGAGCAACAGCAGGCCACGACGGCTGTGGTGGTCGTGCTTGTGCTCCGTGAGGTGCTCGGTCAGGTCGACAATACGCTCGATAAGCAAAGCCACCTGACCCTCGGGCGAACCCGTGTCACCGTCTCCGGTGGCGTACTCGTCGATGATCTGTTTCTTGGTCGCAGCGTCAAGTGACACGCGATCTCCCTTCGGGGCTTCGTTGCGCGGCGCGCCGGGGCCTGTTCACCCGGGCACTCTGAACTCCGCGGCCGTTATACGGCACTTCCAGGGTATCGGCGTACCCCTCCCCCGACCAAATCCCCCACCGGACACCTGCTACGACGCCCTCGGGCCGCTCGCCGCCACGAGAATGCCGCCGTAGGCGTGTCCGGTCGACCACATGCCCTCACCAGACACCCGTTGTGCGCCGTTCGAAGCGTGGTGACGGTCGAAATGCGGGCGTTACCGGTGTTCGGTCAGGTCGATGACGCGGCCTTCGACACGAAGGTGTCCGCGGAAGCGACGAATGCTACCGGTCAGGCGGGTGCGCTGAACTCGTCGTACGACGTCGTCCAGCTGGTGCTGGATCTCGTGGTTGTCCCAGCGCGCCACCTCCAGACCGAGATCCAGGACTGCACGCTCGCGGTGGCGTTCGGAGATGACCCGCTCGGCTGCGGAACGGGCTGTCGGCTCCGTCGAGCCGGAGGTGGGAATCAGGTACTTTCCGGTGCCGTCCGCCTCCGCCACCGTGCCATCCGCGATCCACATCCCGTCGACCCTGGCCACGAATCGGTCGAACTCGTCGTACACCTCGACCTGCGGCGTCGGGAGCTCGATGCCTCGTTCCCAGAGCCGTACGAACGAGAACGACTCGAGCCACGACTCGCGGCGCGGATCAACCAGAGCGAGGGCCGTCACGGCTCGCGGCCGTCCCACCCATCGGTGCTGTGACGTCAGCACCTCCTCGACCTCCCGGCGGGTCGCGTCCAGGCGCAGTGCGGCGTCGGCGACCGCGACCCCTGCCGGCAGCTTCATCGTGCGCAGGCAATCGGCGACGGTCCGCGAAGCCGTGAGCGCTGGCATCCCGCCGATGAGCTCGAGGTCGTTGATGACGGAGTCACTGTGGTGCAGGAATCGATCTGCCACCCGGCGGGACCGCGGCTGGACCGTGATCGCGGTGAGATGAACCAGCGACTCCGGGTGCAGGTTCACGGGCCATCCCCGAGCCACCGCGTTCGTCACGTGGCTGAGTGCATGCCCCGGATGCGCCCGCAGAGCGGCAGCGGCTCGGACGCGGTGGTCATGCTTGATCAGCTCCCAGCGAAGCTGTTCGTTGGCGTTTGGAGTACACCGGCGATACAAACCACGCTGGAGCTTGGTGACCTGCTCGGTGCGGAGCAGCCGCGCAAGCACATGCCTGGACAACCCGACCTCGCAGGCGTCTTGGGTCGTGAACGCTTCCGGCAGGGATGCGAGACGGCGTAGTACTGCGTCCATGGCTGCATCGTGACGGCGCGCACCGTCTTCGACGAGCACCCAGGGCAGGTCTGGGGACATTGTCCGACGCCGGCCTTCCCTGTGGAGAGCACGCACCGGACACGCGAACCGCCGCTCCAGCCGGGCCCACACCCCTCAGATGCGGCACAACTCGTGTTCGGTGGCAGCCACGACTCCACCGGACACCGGAACGGCCGCTCCGGACCGAGCCCTCACCCCTCAGATGCGGCACAACTCGTGTTCGGTGGAGGCGTTGACAGGCGAAGGTGGCCGGACGCATGCTGAAACGGATGGCTCTCCCGTTCCTGCAGCACGTGATGAGCGCCCTCGGAGAGCTCCGCTTCGCCCCGCTCACGACGCGACTCCGCGCCGAGGTGGACGGACACACAGTGCTCGACTCGACCCACGCGCTGCTCGTCTGGGAGCCACGTCGGATCGTGCCCTCGTACGCCGTTCCGGTGGACGACCTCGACGCCGAGCTGGTGGAAGCGACCGATGCTGCCGCGACGACGGACCCAGGCCCGCCAGTCCTGCACCCCGGCATCGCATTCGGTGCGCACTCGACGCCGGGTACTCCGTTCGACGTCCGGACCGGCGACGGGACCGTCCTCGCCGCCGCGGCGTTCCGACCCGACGACGCCGACCTGAGCCACGCGGCGGTCCTCGACTTCCATGCCTTCGACCGATGGCTGGAGGAGGCTGCGGAGTCGGTCGGACACCCCCGCGACCCGTTGCACCGCGTCGACGTTCGGCCGGCTGGCCGTCACGTCGAGGTCCGTCTCGGCGGCGAGACCCTGGCCTCGTCTGACCATGCCTACGTGCTCACCGAGACGCACCTGCCCAACCGGTTCTACTTCTCACGCGAGGACGTCCGGATGGACCTACTCGCGCCGTCGGACCACCGCACCACCTGTGCCTACAAGGGGCACGCCTCGCACTGGTCCGTCCCCGGCCGCCCTGAAGGAGACTCCATCGCATGGACCTACGAGGAGCCCCTCCACGACGCCGAAGCCGCAGCGGGCGCGATCGCCTTCTCCAACGAGCGGGTCGAAGTCCTCGTCGACGGCGAGCCCGAGGCGCCCGCCACAGAGTGGTCGAAGGCACGGTGGGGCCGGCCGCCCCAGTGATGCGGCCAGATCAGTGGTGCCGGCCGGGTGCGGGCAGCCACGAGTCGGCGTCGGCACCGGGTCGCGGTGATGCGGCGGCAGCCTGGCTTCCGTCGCCGGCGAGATGCGTTCACTGGAGTCCGGAACTACCGTGAAGCCGTGAAGTTCTCGATGCTGATGTAGGCCAAAGGCGACACCGCAAGCGGGGGCGAGGCGGACTTCCAGGCGTGGGCGGACTTCGACGAGAAGGCTCGGGCAGCCGGGTGTCTTCGTCGACAACGGTGCTCTGCAGCCCGCCGCGAGCGAGGCCCGGCTGGTCCGAACCTCGATCGATGGCCACGAGCTCCCCGACGCCGTCGAGACGCGCCCCTTCGCTGAAGGCCGGACCCAGATCGAGGCGTACCACATCATGGAGTGCCGCGACCTCGACGAGGCGATCACCTGGGCCCACCGGCTGCCCACATACGGCCACGTCGAGGTGCGCGAGCTGATGGTCCTTCGACTGACCTGCTCACGACCGTTGACCGCGCACCCCGGGTCTAGCTGATAGGCCTTGAACGGCCTTCCTCCTAGATAGGCGCCTGACCGGCCGGCGCGTGGGAGGTGTCAACGTGGAGCACGCGCAGCGAAGCGAGCATGAACGACGTTGACACCGACGAGCGCAGGCTGATCTTGGGCCGTCGAGGGGATGGCCTCTCGCAGATCGGGTTGGTGGTTGAGATACAGCCGCCCCGGTGCTGCGGGTTCAACTCAGATGAGGAGGCCAGTTCATGTCGTTTCTTCAGGTGGCTCTCGAGCCCTCGACGTTGGTGGTGGCTGTCGACCCGGGCAAGGTGATGAACCGGGTCTGGGTCAGTGACGGTTCT
>JBPCND010000186.1:0-4122 GCA_051001655.1 Nocardioides sp.
GCGCTTGCGGGCGAGCACCCCGGCTTGCCCGCTGACCTGCTCAACTTCCACCATGACCCGCTGGCCTGCGCGGTGGCAGTGGGTTGGCCCGGCGTTCGGCGACAGTCGGTTCCGCTGTCCACGAGCACCGACGGCGCCACCTTGAGCTACACGGAGTCGACGGCGGGGCGGTTGCTGGACGTCGTACGGGAGGTCGACGGAGCCCTCTTCGCGTACACGTGGCTCGATGCGATCGAGCGACTCGGGGGCAGTGATACGCAGAATAAGCGACAAATCTGCCCGTAACCCCGCGCTTCGCTCCTCGTTAGACGGGCACCCTCCTTGTTCGTGCGCGCTACCGCGTCCCTCCCGATGGTCCCACCATGACCCCTGCTTTCCGTCGCCCGTGGCGCGCCGCGCTGGGCGCGCTGCTCGGCTTCATCCTTGTCTCAGCGCTGCTGACGATCGCCCCCGCTGCCTCTGCGCAGCAGGCACCGCGCTCGGCGGCCTCTCTCGGCGCGGCCAAGCAGCTCGGCCAGCCGCTGTCGGCCCAGGCGCTGCGGCAGGCAGCAAGAGCCGCGGCCGCGCAGCCCGCGGCCACCGCCTCTGGCTTCCTCTTCTACAAGCTGCCCCAGCCCCAGCCGGTCTGCACCGGGATCGGGCTGAACGTCTCGACGTACCCGAACTACTCACGCGACGACTGTGGCTTCGCGAACTTCACGCTGTCCGAGTCCGCCACGGCGGTGAACGTCGATCTCTTCGCAGACGGTGCGGACACGAAGTTCGCCACCGTGGCGGCCACCGAGTCTGACCCCGCGACCAACGAGTGGCAGATGGACATCACGCCCGAGGCGACCTGGCCCGCCGGGAGCATCCGGATGGTGGTGCTTGCCGACGGCGCCAAGGCTGGCGAGGCGCGGTTCGGTCACAACCTGCTGACTGCGACGCTCGACACGGTTGCGCCCGCCGACGGGTCCTACGCCCCCGGCGACGACATCCGTGTCACCGGCACGATCTCTGAAGCCGACGCGATTACGAACTCTCCATCCAACAGAGATGTGCCGGCCACGTTCACCCTTGCTTTGGTGAAGCCGGACGGCACCCGGACGACTGTCAAGCAGGTGACGGCCGCCAGCGACGGCAGCTTCACCGAGACGATCCCGGGCAGCAAGACGTCCGGCATCTCGGCCGGCCCGGCCACCGACTACAAGGTCACGCTGGGGGTCGCCGCGGTGGACGCGTCATACGACGACCCCAGCACCGGCGCTTGGGCTGCCAGGGAAGCTGGCCGCGGATCGGTCACGCTCACCACGCCACCGACCCAGCTGCTGCTGGAGAACAGCTTCGTCTCCGCCGTCGGCTGGGTGAAGCCGGGCGAGACCTACCCCTCGCGCATCCTCGTGCACAACCGCACTACGGAGGCCTTCAACAACGTCGAAGTGACGGTCACAGCGCCCGCAGGCACGACCTTCACCAACGCCCGGGCCGGAAGCGACCCGGTCGCCCGGTCGGCGAAAACCGTCACCTGGACCGTCGGCACCGTCGCGGCGGCTCCCGCCAACGGTGAGACGCTGCGCACGTTGATTCTGGAGTCCAGGGCCTCCACGGTGAAGCAGGACCCACGGATCGTCTGGAAGAACCTGTCGTCCACCGCCCGGCTGTCGATCAGCGGCACGCAGTCCGGCGCCGCGGCGTCCAGCCACGGGCCAAAGGTCATCCCGCAGGCAACCACCTACGACACTGCCAGGTACGGCGACCGGCCGTTCCCGGTCGTGCCGGTCGACTACCGCGACCGCAAACACCAGGCCAACCACTCCGGTGAGCAGCTGGCCGACAAGATCAACTCCAAGCAGGTGCCCGGGTCGACTTTCAACCTCTACCAGGAGATGTCGCTTGGCCAGCTGTTCCCCGACGGCACCGTGCCGTCGGCGGGCATCGCCTCGGCGAACTTCGGCGACAAGGAGTATGGCTTCACCGTCGCCCAGCCGCAAGGCACCTGCCACGGCGCCACGCTGCCAGAGGCAGCCGGCACCCCTGTCTACCCCGAGCGGATCACCGACGGCTTCTACCAGCTGCCGGGCGACACCGACTACTACGGCGACGACAAGACCGGCTCCGCGCTCGTCGGCGCCGAGACCGGCGTCGGTCCGCTGTTCGACATCGACTCAGCCTGCGGACCCACCGGCAAGCTGGTCTACGACTCGGCCGCCATCGCCGACCCGGAGATCGACTACTCCGACTACGACACCGACAAGGACGGGGTCGTCGACTTCTTCATGGTCGTCTTCGCCGGCTGCGGCGGCAACGGCGCATCGCAGCTCAGCTCTCTCGGCTGCCCCTACGACACGGTGCCCTACGACAACGTGTGGCCCCACTCGTCGTCGTTGGAGTTCTACTACACCGACCCAGACACGGGGCTGGCCGGCTACACCACGGACGACCAGCTGAAGGACCTCGAGGGTCGCAAGTTGTACTACACCGACTCGTCGCGCAGCCAAAAGTCCACCGGGGTCACTGACTTCCCAGTCTTTGTGCGGGTCGGACCCTACAACGTCAACCCCGAGACGGCGATCGACAACGCGAGCGTCATCTCGCACGAATACGGCCACTCGCTCGGGCTGCCCGACTTCTACTCCCTCGGCGGACGGGAGACCTACGGCGACTGGAACCTGATGGCCGCCGACAAGTCGCAGAACATGGACGTGTTCTCTCGCCAGGAGATGGGTTGGATCGTGCCTGAGGTGCTCAAGCCGAACAGCACCCGCGCCGTCGACGACTGGACCGACTCCAAGGAGGACACCCACACCGTCAAGTGGCAGCAGAGGGACGGCACGCCTTACACGCTCACCGGCTCCGGCGTCCACAACGCGCAGGCGTACGTCGCCAAGCTGCCCGGGCGGCAGCTGATCGACCCGGCCAAGTTCGAGACCGGTGACAAGGCGAGCAAGACGCACGCGTGGTGGTCGGGGTCAGGCAACGACTTCGGCTGCGCCCCCGAAGGCGGCCACAACCTCGACCTCGTCGTGCCAGGGGCCGCCGACCTGCCCGCGGGCAGCACCCTCCAGCTGGAGTTCAAGTCGCTGTGGGACATCGAGTGGGATTATGACTACGGGTTCGTGCTCACGTCCACCAACGGTGGAGAGGAGTACCTCTCGCACGCGTCGGACAACGGCTACACGACTCCGGCGAGCCAGAACCCCAACGGAAACGCCTGTCAGCTCAAGTACGGCAACGGCCTCACGGGTTCCAGCGGCTCCTACCCTGACGGTACGCAGGGCGTCGACCGGCTGACTGGCACCTATCCCCCGTCGGTCTTCCTCGCCGACAGCTACGAGATCAACGACCTGGTCGGAGTCGAAAACGGCGTAGTGCGGTTCAGCTACGCGACCGACCCGGGACTGGCCCGGCCAGGCTGGTTCATCGACGACCTGTTGGTGACGGCGACCCTGCCGGACGGGTCGACGCGAGAGCTGTTCGCAACCGACCTCGAGGACGACAGCCAGGGTGGTCCTGACTCGCCGTACTTCTTCAGCGGCGGCTGCAAGGACGACACCGCGACGGCCGGTCAGTGCACCTCGGGCTGGAACTACATCGCCTCGGACGCCGAGGCGCCGGCCGACCACGCGTACTACATGGAGCTGCGGGACCGCTCGGGCTTCGACAAGGAGGGCATGGGCGAGAACGACCGCGACGCGATCGCGTTCGCGCCTGGGCTCTCGATGGTCTACACCGACGAGGCGCACTGCTACGGCAACGTCGGCACCGACAACCCCCCGGCACAGAGCCCGCTCGACTCGCAGCCGCAGCCCGGTGAAGACGTTCCCGTCCTCGCCGACGCGGCGTGGACGGCGACTGCCGGCGACAACACCTTCACCGACTCCGGCACCGGTCATACCGACAACTACACCGACCCCTCGGAGACCGAAGTCGACAAGAGGTATCCCGACGTCGACAACCCGTGGCGTTTCACCGACAACTGCTTGTCGTTCACCGTCAACGACATGGCGGGGGAGGACATCGGCCCTGAGCAGTCGAACGGCAACTTGAAGGCCGACGTGGACTTCACCACCCATGCCGGTTGCGGCACCTTCGACTACGGCTACGTCGACGAGGACGGCGGCCAGGACCCGGGCAACACCGCCC
>JBPCND010000187.1:0-6191 GCA_051001655.1 Nocardioides sp.
TGGCCCGCCGGCACAACCGTTTCTGCCCCCACCGACGGTTCGGTCGACGGCGATCAGGTCGACATCGAAGTCAACAGCCCGGCCGGCACGTCGCTGCACGGCCGCCCCGCCGGCATGTCGGCCCAGCTGGCCCAGATGGCGGTGCAGCAGCTGGTCTACACCGCGCAGGCCGCCACCCAGACCACGGCACCGGTGCAGTTCAACCTCGACGGCGACCGCACCAACCAGCTGCTGGGGGTGCCGGTCTCCGAGCCGCTCGCCCGCGCCGACTCCACGTCCACGCTCGCGCAGGTCTGGATCATCAGCCCCGACGAGGGCGCGCTGGTGCAGAGCGGCTTCACCGTCGAGGGGATCGGCGCGTTCTTCGAGGCCAACGCCGCCTGGGAGCTCCGCCAGGGCGACAAGGTGGTGAAGTCGGACTTCACGATGGCCGAGGAGTGCTGCCGGATGGCGCCGTACTCCTTCACGGTCGACGCCCCACCGGGCGACTACACCATCGTCGTCAAGGACCAGGACATGTCCGGCGGCGAAGGCTTCCCGCCCTTCGAGGATTCCAAGAACATCACTATCACCGACTGACCCCACTCCGCTGCCCCGCTGTGGACCTGGCCGCCGCTGTGCTCAGCTCCGCGCAGCGGCGGGACCTCGCCGACGAGTCGACCGGTCGTTACTCCGTTCCGCTGAACCGCATGCCCGGACGTGGTTCGGACGTGGTTCGGACGTGCAGACGCTCCGACTCGATGGGTTCGGGGTACGCGCGGTCTCGAAATGCACTTTGAGCAGGTTTCCGGTATGCAAAGACCTGCTGAACGTGCACAGTGAAACGCTGGCCACTCGGCGGACGTGCAGACGGCGCGCAGACTCGGCAGAGTCGGGACGTGCAGCCGCACGGGACGGTGCGGTGTCGAGAACTGCCACGAGACCCGACTCGGCGGGGGTGGACGTGCAGACGTGCCGACTCGGGCTCTTGTGCTGGATGTGGGGTCGTCCCGCCCATGGGAGTGACGGTGGCGAGCGAGGCGTTGCTCGGCCTCGTGGAACGTTCGGCACCCTCTGGCCCGGAGCATTGGTGCTCAACGTTCCACGAGCGGTCGCCGGGCCAGCAAAGTCGTCATCAGGGTGTCGACGTCGTGGGTCTCCCCGACCCACTCCTGGGACCTCTCGACGACGAGCCCTGCCGTTTTCGCCTGCGTCGGTCGAGGACGAGGCCAGCGAAGCCCTCGACCCGTCCTGCCCGGACGAACCTGACCCACGCATCAGTCACAAGAGCCCGACTCGACGGGTTGCCGGCGTGCGGACGCGCCGACTCGACGGGGTTTGGGCGTGCGGACGTGCCGACTCGACGGGTTGCTGGCGTGCGGACGTGCCAACTCGACAGAGGGTGGGTTCTGGAGGTCAACGCCAACGGGTGCGGGCCAGCAGGGCGGCGGTGGCGGCCACCCCGGCGGTCGAGGTCCTCAGCACCGACGAGCCGAGCCGGACCGGCTCCGCCCCGACGGCCGCGAAGGCGGCGAGCTCCTCGTCGCTGATCCCGCCCTCGGGGCCGACCACTATGACGATCTCGCCGCGGCCGGGCACCGGTAGGTCCGCAAGCGGTCCGGATGCGGCTTCATGAAGCACCACCGGCACCGACGCCTTTTCCAGCAGGCCGACCACCTCCTCGGTGGTGGCCATCTCGGCGACCTCGGGGAACCATGGTCGGCGGGCCTGCTTGGCGGACTCGCGCGCGGTCGCCCGCCACCTGGACAACGACTTCCCCGCGCGCTCGCCCCGCCAGACCGCGACGGAGCGTGCCGCCGCCCACGGCACGATCAGGTCGACGCCGACCTCGGTCAGCATCTCGACGGCCAGCTCGCCGCGTTCACCCTTGGGGATCGCCTGCACGACCACGACCCGCGGGAGCTCGGGCTGCCCGTGGACCACGTCCTCGATGGTCGCGACCAGGTCCGACCGGCCCGTCGAGGACACGGTCGCCGCGACCGTCGTACCAGCGCCGTCGGTCAGCACGATCTGCTCACCGGGCCGGATCCGTCTCACGACGACCGCGTGCCGCCCCTCGTCCCCGTCGAGCGTCACCACACCGCCGACGCGCAGTCCGCCGAGGTCGGCATGGTGGAAGAACGGCAGGCTCATCGTGGACCGAAGGCGTCACGCAGCCGGTTGAACACCGACTTCGGGGTGTCGCCCCGGACCTGCCCGTCGGGTGACTCCTCCTGGCGGAGCGCGGCCAGCTCGCGCAGCAGCTCCTCCTGCCGCTCGTCGAGCCTGGTCGGAGTCTCCACGACCACCTGGACGACGATGTCGCCGCGACCGGTGCCGCGCAGCATCGGGACACCGCGACCGCCGAGCACGAGCTCAGCGCCCGACTGGCTGCCGGCGAGGATGTCGAGCTCCACCACCGTCTCCACCGCACTGTCCTCGTCGGCGACATCGGCCTCCAGCAACGGCAGGTGCACCGTGGTGCCCAACGCCGCCGCGGTCATCGGCAGCGTCACCACGCAGTGCAGGTCGGCCCCGTTGCGCAGGAAGGTCGGGTGCTCGTCGACGTGAATCTCGACGTACAGGTCGCCGGCCGGACCACCACCTGCGCCCACCTCCCCCTGGCCCGTGAGCTGGACACGGGTGCCGGTGTCGACTCCGGCCGGGATCTTGACGGTGAGGGTACGGCGGGAGCGGACCCGCCCGTCGCCGGAGCACTCCCGACAGGGCTCGGGGATGATCGACCCGAAGCCACGGCACGCCGCGCAGGGCCGCATCGTCCGGATCTCGCCGAGGAACGAGCGCTGCGCATGCACCGTCTCGCCGCGCCCACCGCAGGTCTCGCAGGTGACCGGCGAGGATCCGGGCGCGGCCCCGCTGCCGCTGCACACGGCGCACAGCACGGCCGTGTCGACCTTGAGCTCACGCGTCGCGCCGAAGGCCGCGCCGGCGAGGTCGACGTCGAGCCGGATCAGCGCGTCCTGGCCGCGACGCATCCGCGGACGCGGCCCCCGGCCACCACCGGCCGCACCGCCCCCGGCCCCGGCGCCTCCGAAGAACGCGTCCATGATGTCGGTGAAGGAGAAGCCCGCCCCGGCACCGGCGAACCCCCCGCCGGCTCCACTGAACGGGTCGCCGCCGAGGTCGTACATCCGCCGCTTCTCCGGGTCCGACAGCACTTCGTAGGCACGAGTGACGTCCTTGAAGCGCTCCTGCGTCGACGGGTCCGGGTTCACGTCCGGATGCAGCTGGCGGGCCAGCCTGCGGTAGGCCTTCTTGATGGCGTCACCGTCGGCGTCCCGGGAGACCCCGAGGGTGTTGTAGAGGTCCTGACTCACAGGTTCTTCACGATCTCTCTGCTTGTTGGCCGTCGTCGAGGATCCGGCTGACGTAGCGCGCCACTGCCCGCACCGCCGCCATCGTTCCCGGGTAGTCCATGCGGGTCGGGCCCACGATGCCGAGCGCCGCCAGCGCCTCGTCGCCGGGGCCGTAACCGGTCGCCACGACGGAGGTCGTGGCAAGCTCCTGGTAGGGGCCCTCATGACCGATCCGGACGGTCACGGTCGAGGAGGAGGTCGCCTCTCCGAGCAGCTTGAGCAGCACGACGTGCTCTTCGAGCGCCTCGAGCATCGGCTTGATGCTGTGGTCGAAGCCGTCGCCAAAGCGGGCTAGGTTCGCCGTGCCTCCGACGGCCACGCGCTCGTCGGAGCGGTGGTCCGACATCGCCTCCACCAGAGATGCGACCAGCGCCGCGACCGGGGCCCGGCTACCGCGGTCGAACTCCTCGGGAAGCTGCACGAGCTTGTCCATGGCGTCGGCCAGCCGCTCCCCGATGACCGCCCGGTTCAACCGGCTGCGGAGGTCGGCGGTCGCATCCTCGGCCATCGCCTCCGGAAGCTCGACGACGCGTTGCTCCACGCGGCCGGTGGACAAGATCAGCACCAGCAGCAGACGGGACCCGCCGACCGGCACCACCTCGATGTGCCGGACCGTCGAGCGCGACAGCGTCGGGTACTGCACCACGGCCACCTGCCGGGTCAGCTGGGCGAGCAGCCGGACGCTGCGCTGGACCACGTCGTCGAGGTCGATGGCGCCCTCGAGCAGGGTGCTGATGGCTCGCCTCTCGGCGGCCGAGAGCGTCTTGACGGAGCTGAGTCGGTCCACGAACAGCCGGTAGCCCTTGTCGGTGGGGATCCGGCCGGCGCTGGTGTGCGGCTGGGTGATGAACCCCTCCTCCTCCAGCGCGGCCATGTCGTTGCGGACGGTGGCCGAGCTGACCCCGAGGCGATGCCGGTCCACGAGAGCCTTGGACCCGACCGGCTCCTGGGTGGAGACGTAGTCCTCGACGATGGCCCGGAGCACGGCGAGCTTGCGGTCCTCGACCATCCGCTGCACCTCTCCCTGACGCTCGCTGGCACTCGTTGGCACTCCCCTGGCCCGAGTGCCAAGCCTACCCGCCCGCACAGTGGCCGACCGATTCCGGCGCCGTAGCGTGGCCCCATGCGTGACATCCCCCACGAGGCCGGCTTCGTCGAGTTCGCGGACCGCTGCTGGCTGGCCCGTTCCACCTTCCTGGACGTCAACGTCGGGCTGGTCGCGGGTGACCGGGGACTGCTGCTCGTCGACACCGGGACGTCGGAGGTTGCCGCCCGTCGGGTGGTCGAGGAGGTACGCCGGCTCGGGGTCGGCGGGTCTGTCGAGGCTGTCGGGATGGTCGCCGTCGTCAACACCCACCACCACTTCGACCACACCTTCGGCAACATCGTGATGTCCGAGGAGTACGACGCTCCGCCGGTCTATGCCCACGACACGGTCCCTGACCGGTTCGGCGAGGCCAGCCCCCTGCTCCAGCAGGAAGCAGCCGGCGAACCGAGCGTCGCGGAGCACGCCGAGATCGCGTCCACCCGGCTGCTGGCCCCGACCCACACGTTCAGCTCGGCCAAAGTGGTCGACCTCGGCGACCGGCTCGTGGAGCTGGTCCACCCCGGTCGTGGTCACACCGCCGGCGACGTGGTCGTCCGGGTCGGTGACGCCGACGTGGTGTTCGCCGGCGACCTCGTCGAGGAGTCCGCAGCGCGCAACGGCGTGCCCGGCTTCGGCGGCGACTGCTACCCGATGGAGTGGCCGGCCACCCTCGACCTGGTCGTCAGCATGCTCACCGGCGACTCGGTGGTCGTCCCCGGCCACGGCCTCCCCGTCGACTCGGACTTCGTGTCCGAGCAGCGCAGCTCGATCGGCGTGGTGGCGGAGACGATCCGCGACCTGGCCGGACGGGGCGTCCCGGTGGCGGAGGCCCTGGGCGCGGCACAGTGGCCCTACCCGGCCGACGACCTCGGCGACGCCGTACGACGTGGGTATGCGCACCTGCCGCGGCAGGCCCGGTCCCTCCCGCTCATCTGATCCGCGGCCTCAGCGAGTGCCGCAGCGGGAGCTCCTGCCGACCCGGTGGCCGGTCCCGTGCCGCTGCCACCGCAACGACCTCGCGGCCCACCAAAGTCCACCGACCAGCAGGAGTGCCGGAAAGCCAACGTCGAGCACCATCACGGCGGCGAGCACGATCAGGAACACCGGGAGCAGCGGGAACCGCCGGCCGTGACGGGCCGGCACCGACGCCGTACGGGCCGACGCCGTGCCGGCCGGCGGCACGGGGCGGGTCACTGTGACGTCCGGTGGCGCCGACGGATGCGGGTCGGGGAGGTCGACGAACAACGGGCGGATCGCCGAGACGGTCCTGGCCGACCATGCCACGGCGGCCCGCTCGTCGTACTCGTCCTTGGTCAGCCGGCCGACCGCGTAGTGCTCACCGAGCGCGGCAACGGCGGCCTCGCGCTCGGCGTCCCCGATCCGCACCTCGGGCCCGTTCGTGCTCATTCGGGATCACCGTCCGCCAGCAGGCCGTAGAGCTTGCGGCGGGTGTCGGCAAGGATCTCGGCGGCCTCGGCCTGCTGCTGCTTCGTGCCGGACACGACCACCTGCCAGACCGCGGCCATCACCTGTCCGATGACCGGCTTGAGCTCGTGGGTGTCCGCCTCCGGGTCCACTGCACCGGCCGCGTCGAACGTGCGCCAGGTCGCGGCGAGCTCGTCGGAGTGCTCCTCGACGTACGCGCGCCCGGCATCGGACAACCGGAGCAGCCGGCGTCCCTCGATGTCGGTGCCCTCGACCAAACCCTCGTCCTCGAGCTGCTGCACGGTCGGGTAGACCGAGCCCGG
>JBPCND010000188.1:0-3544 GCA_051001655.1 Nocardioides sp.
GTACCCACGGGTCGCTTTCTCCTTCGGGATCGGCGCGCCGTCGGGCATGAACACGGTCGCCTTGATGCCGAGCAGCTTCGCGGCCAGTGCCACGCCCTGCGCATGGTTGCCCGCACTGGCCGCCACGACACCGTGGACGCGCTCGGCCTCCGAGAGACGCGACATGCGCAGGTATGCGCCCCGGATCTTGAACGAGCCGGTGCGTTGGAGGTTCTCGGCCTTCAGGAGCACGGGACCGCCGGCGATCCCGGAGAGCCACCGGGACTCCTCCATGGGGGTGCAGATCACCACGTCCGAGAGGTCGTCGCGGGCCTTTTCGATGTCAGCGAGCGTCGGGAGCGGGACGTCCATGCGTCTCACCCTAGGGGGTCGCGGGATCCCCTTCCGCCGCCTCCTCGGCCGACTCCCCCACCTCGGTGTAGGCGGCGAGGTACTGCGCGACAGCGTTCAGCGCCGCCACGATGGGCACGGCCAGCAGCGCACCGGCGATCCCGGCCAGCAGCACGCCCAGGCCGATGGCGACGATCACGCCGAGTGGGTGCAACGACACGAACCGTCCTGTCAGGAACGGCTGGAGCACGTGTGCCTCCACCTGCTGCACCGCGATCACCCCACCCAGCATGATGAGGGCGATGATCGGACCTTGGTCGACCAGGGCAACCAGGACCGCCACCGAGCCGGAGAGCGTCGCCCCGATCATCGGGATGAACGATCCGAGGAAGACCAGCACGCCGATCGGCACCGCGAAGGGCACCTTGAGGATGAACGCGACCACCATGATGCCGATCGCGTCGGCGAAGGCGATGATCACCGTGGCCCGCACGAACTGGGTCAGAGAGCGCCAGGCGACACGACCGGACTCATCGGTGCGGACCCGGGCCGCTCGCGGGAAGAGCCGCACGACCCATCCCCAGATGCGGGCGCCGTCGGCGAGGAAGAAGTAGGTCGCGAACAGGACGATGAAGAATCCGGCCACGATGTGCCCGATGGCGGTGCCGACCTCAGTGACGCGGGTCACCATCCCCTCGCTGGAGCTGCTGATCAGCTCCTGCGCTTGTTTGATGTAGTCGTTGATCTGCGAGTCACTGGCCTGGAGCGGGCCGTCCTGGAGCCAGCGCCGGATCTCCTCCAGTCCGGTGACGACCTGGCCGGACAGGTCCTCGACCCCCCGGGAGACCTGGGTGCCGACGAAGGTCAGGAGCATCACGACGCCGGCCAGACCGCCGACCACGACGATCGCCGACGCGAGCTTGCGCGGGATCCGCACCTTGTGGGCCGACTCGACGACCGGTGCTGCCAGTGCCGCGATGAGCAGCGAGATCGCCAACGGCAAGAAGATGACCGAGAACCTCGCCAGGAGCCAGGCCAGCACATAGCCCGCCCCCGCGACCACCAGGAGACGCCAGGACCACGCAGCGGCGAGGTCGAACGCCCACGGGACCTGGGCGCGACTGAGGTTGGACGGCTCGTCGACGATCGTGACCGGCGGCGCCGTCACCTGCCGCTCGGAGCGCATCTGTGACCACTGGTGGGTGAAGCGCTGGGCGAACCGCTCGTCGGACCGGGCTCGCCGGGACTGCCGCATGCTGTCGAGCCGGCTGGTCATCCGGTCCCGTAGCCCGCTCTCCGACGCGTTGTCCTCACCCATGGCCACAGGCTAGGCGACTCCTCCACCGCCGAGTGGTCACAGATGTTGGTGTCTCAGCGGCGTGTCCCGGCGTTCGTGACCCCTCGCCACCCGACTGCGGCTTCAGAGCAGCGTCTGCAGCAACGAGTACGCCGCACCGGGGTGCTCGGCAGCGAGCAGGCCACCAGCCGCCAACACATAGTCCCGGTCCACCACGACCCGCGGGTGTTCGGGCAGCTGCCAGCCGGCACCGTTGCCGAGGTGTCGGCAGAGCACCTCCGCCGCTCCGTCGACGCCGGCCCGGTCGTGCCTCAGCACCCCGCCCGAGCCGATCAGCAGGTCGACCTCGCGCAGGTCCTTGCCGGTCCGTTCGACGACGCGCCCGCGAGGATCGAGGACGACCTGCGACCTGCCGGCATGTCGTCGCAGTGCCACCGCGACCGCCACCGCCGCGATCGACCGGTCATCCTCGCGGTCGGTCTCCCCCGACGACCCGTCGAGGGAGCTGTCGTCCGACCCGTCAGTCGAACTGCCGGCCGGGAGGTACGCCGGGTCGGACTGCCGTCGTGCGGCAGCACCTGCGAGCCGCTCGGCCGCCGCCGCGTCGAGAAGTCCAGCGGCGACCCCCTCCTCGACTGTGGACACCGCGCTCCACCGCATCCCGAGGTCGCCCTCGACCGTCCTCGTCATCGGCGCGGCGGCGACCACCTGCCGCGACAGGCCCGCGTCCTCGGGGTCGATCTCGACCATGGAGTGCACGTCGGTCGTGGCACCGCCGACGTCGACGACCACCACGTCACCGGCACCGGACCGGTCGTCGTCGAGGCCGCGCGCGAGCAGCTCGACTGCGGTGAGGACCACGTCGGGGGTAGCCCCGCGGACCATCGCGGTGAAGTCCGCCCGCCTCGAAAGGTGCTTGCCTCCGATCACGTGGCGCAGGAACATCTCGCGGATGGCGGCCCGCGCGGACTCGGGTGCCAGCACGCCGATCCGGGGCACCACGTTGTCGGCCAGGACGTACGGCGTACCAGACTCGATCAGCTCGAAGGCCACCTGCTCGCGGGCGTCGACGTTGCCCGCGACGACCACGGGCCCGGGCCAGCACTCCCCGTGCAGGTAGGCGGCGTTGGACAACAGCACCTCGCTGTTGCCGCCGTCGGTGCCACCGACCAGGAGGATCACGTCGGGCTCACTCGCCGCCACCGGGGCGAACGTCTCCTCCTCGAGCACGCCAGAGGCGACGTGGACGACCCGGCCGCCGCTGGACAGCGCCACCCGTCGGCCGGCCTCTGAGGTGACGAGCTCCTCGTTGCCGACGACGGCGATCCGGAGCCCTCCCCCGGCCGACGAGCGCGCCAGGACCGGGGCCTCGGCAGCCCGGGAGTCAACCTCCACGAGTTCCGACAGGCACGCGTCCCAGCCGTCGAGGACGTCGGTGTCGATCGTGGTGCGATGGCTCGCTGTGGCGACCAGCCGGCCGTCGGTCACGTCGACCAGGGCCGCCTTGGTGAAGGTGGACCCGAAGTCGACGCAGGAGACCAGCTCAGCCACCGACGGAGAGCGCCTGGTCGAGATCGGCCAGCAGGTCAGCCGCCGTCTCGATGCCGACCGAGAGCCGGATCAGGTCCGCCGGCACCTCGAGATCGGTGCCGGCCACGGACGCGTGGGTCATCCGCCCGGGGTGCTCGATCAACGACTCGATGCCACCCAGCGACTCCGCCAGCGTGAACACCTTCGCCCGGTCGCACACCGCGAGCGCCTCGGCCTCGCCACCGTCGACGCGGAACGAGACGATGCCGCCGTACCTCTTCATCTGCCGGCCGGCGACCGCGTGCCCGGGGTGCTCGGGCAGGCCGGGGTAGAACACCTCGGCGACGGCCTGATGCCCGGTGAGGAAGTCGACGACCTGCTCGGCGT
>JBPCND010000189.1:0-17792 GCA_051001655.1 Nocardioides sp.
GCCATCCGCTTCGCGCCAGCAGCCCAAGAAGCAGCCGCGGAGCCAACGGAAGAAGAAGCACCCTCCGCGCAAGCCCAACCCACCCCGGGCGAAGGACGACCCCACAGACCCCAAGGACGACCAGCCCCCATCGGCCTGACCTGTCCCCCAGCCGACGAGTCCCCACCATCCCGATGCACCACCAGGAGCACTTCGTGAGCGACGAGACCAAGGATCCCGCGACCGACCTCGACGCGGACCCCGATACCAGGCACGACCCGGACGACCTGACTGAGCCTGACGGTGGTACGCCCGGTGAGCTGGTTGAGACCGACAAGGGTGACATCGGTGGTGGTGCCTCAGTGGGAGGACCTGAGGAGACCGAGGCGATGCCCAGCCGCCGGGCTGAGCTCGAGAACGAGGGCGACATCGCGGCTGACTACCTCGAGGAACTGCTCGACATTGCGGACCTCGACGGTGACCTGGACATGGACGTCGAGGCAGACCGCGCAGCCGTTTCGATCGTCGGTGCTGAGCTGAACCAGCTGGTCGGCCCCGATGGCGAGGTGCTGGAGGCTCTACAAGAGCTCACCCGACTGGCTGTCTACCGGGAGACCGGTGAACGATCGCGACTGATGCTGGACGTCGGGGGTCACCGCGCGGACAAGCGGGCGCGGTTGGAGCAGCTGGCGGCCGAGACCGTGGACCACGTGCAGAAGTCCGGTGTGCCGGTGTCCCTGACAGCAATGTCACCGTTCGAGCGCAAAGTGGTGCACGACGCGGTGGCGGCCGCGGGACTAACGTCGGAGTCCGAGGGTGAGGAACCGCGGCGGTACGTCGTGGTTCGGCCTGCGTGACCCGACTCAACCCTTCCGTTCCACGTGAAACGCCTGTCACTCCGCTTGTGGCGCGGGACGTCTTCGGTCAGCGGCTCGAACTCGCAGAGGCGTTCATAACGCTCCTCGCCGGTGTGGGAGTCGAACGTGGCCTGATCGGTCCCCGCGAGGCATCGAGGTTGTGGGAGCGCCACCTGCTCAACTGTGCGCTGTTGGGTGAGGCGATTCCACTCGGCATGGACGTCTGCGATGTCGGCAGCGGTGCGGGGCTTCCTGGGCTGGTGCTCGCACTGAACCGGCCCGATCTTCGCGTCACGCTTGTGGAGCCGCTTCGACGTCGGACGGACTTTCTGGACGAGGCCGTCAGAGCCCTTGGCCTGCGTAACGTCACGGTCCGTCGTGCGAGAGCCCAAGAGCTGCACGGGAGGCACCAGTTCCGGGTCGTCACTGCGCGCGCGGTGGCACCGCTCGGGCGGTTGCTCGACTGGTCGATGCCTTTGGTCCGTCCTGGAGGGGAGCTGCTGGCCATGAAGGGCGCCGCCGCTGAGACCGAGGTGGAAGCCGCCCGCGACCGCCTTCGCCGAAGTGCGGTGGGGTCAGTCTCCGTGATGCGGCTGGGTGCGGGTGTGCTGGATCCCCCTACCACGGTCGTCCGGGTGGAAGCTGTCGGCTGATGCGGTTAGGTTAAGCCCTTCCGATCGGGCTCGATATGAGTCCCCTACCGTGAAGGATGCTCGGGTGTCGCACGATCCCTCCCTGCCGGTCGCTGTTGTCCTGGGTCTGGGCTGGCCCGCTGGGCAAAGCGAGACGGCCCGCGTGGCGGGCCTGGGTTGGCCGGCTGACGTTCCACGTGAAACGAGGGCCGCTCCGGCAGCCGGATCGGTTCCACGTGAAACGGGCTCCCTGGCCCTCCCGGATCGACTGAGCTTGGCTGATGCCTCGAAGGAGCCCGCAATGGCCAACGATTCCCCGTCCGACGAAACCCCTCGGTCCGATCTGCTGGCCCGCGCCACAGCGGTCCGCACGGCAGGCGATGTGGCGGAAGACCAGACCTCGGTCCAGGACCACTCGACACCGTTGGCACGCTCCGTGGAGCAGGATCTCCGGGTCCGCCAGGGGGTCCGGTCGCACGCCCCGTTCCCTCGTCCTGCACGCACCCGAGTGATGGTCGTAGCGAATCAGAGGGGTGGGGTCGGCAAGACAACCACCACCGTCAACATGGCGGCCGCCCTGGCACAGCACGGACTTCGGGTCCTCGTGGTCGACCTGGATCCGCAGGGCAACGCTTCGACGGCGCTGTCGATCCAGCATCGGCGTGGCACGCCGTCTATCTACGACGCGGTCGTCGACGGCGTCCCACTCGCCGACGTGGTTCAGCCGTGCCCGGAGGTCGAGGGTCTATTCGTCGTGCCAGCGACCATCGATCTGGCCGGTGCGGAGATCGAGCTGGTGAGCATGGTCGCTCGGGAGGGCCGTCTCCGAAAGGCGATACGTGCCCATCCGCTGATCTTCGGTGAAGGCGAGGATCGTTACGACTACGTACTCGTGGACTGCCCGCCCTCCCTCGGGCTGCTCACCTTGAATGCCCTCGTGGCCGGTGAGGAGATGTTGATCCCCATTCAGGCGGAGTACTACGCCCTGGAGGGTCTGGGGCAGCTGCTCGAGACCGTCGAGATGGTCAAGGCGCATCTCAATCCTGGACTGACGGTCTCCACCATCGTGATCACGATGTACGACGCCCGGACCCGACTGTCAGCGGGCGTGGCCGAGGAGGTCCGCGAACATTTCGGAGCCCAGGTTCTGCGCACCGCGATCCCGCGGTCGGTGCGGATCTCCGAAGCGCCGAGCTACGCCCAGAGTGTGATGACCTATGACCCCGGATCGCCTGGGGCGTTGAGCTATCTCGAGGCGGCTCGCGAGATAGCGAACAGCGCTGTGGCGTCACACTCCCCCCGTCAGGAAGGTGCACGATGACCCCGAAGCCACCACCGCGCCGCGGTCTCGGGCGTGGTCTCGGGTCGCTGATCCCGACGGCGCCGCGGCATCAAGACGCGGCGGAGACGTCCACCGATCTGCCCATGATTTCCGCCCCGGCCTCGGGGACGGACCAGGGGCGCGACAGCCACACGGATCTCCCGGTCACGACGGCATGGTTCGCCGAGCTTCCAGTCGGTTCGATCTCGCCCAACGCACGTCAGCCTCGTCAGGCTTTCGATGAGGAGCCGATGGCCGAGCTGGTCCACTCGATCCGGGAGGTGGGCCTGCTTCAACCCGTCGTGGTGCGAGAGGTGGAGCCGGGCCGCTACGAGCTGATCATGGGGGAACGCCGCTGGCGAGCCACCCGAGAGGCCGGCTTCGATACGATCCCCGCCATCGTTCGGCAGACCGGGGATGACGACCTGCTCCGAGACGCTCTGCTGGAGAATCTGCACCGGGCCCAGCTGAACCCCTTGGAGGAGGCTGCGGCCTACCAGCAACTGCTCGACGACTTCGGCTGCACGCATGATGAGCTGGCCGGACGGCTGGGGCGGAGTCGGCCTCAGATCAGCAACACGATCCGACTGCTGAAGCTGTCGCCAGCGGTGCAGCGACGCGTGGCATCTGGGGTGCTCTCCGCCGGCCACGCCCGCACCTTGCTCTCGGTGGGGGCCGCCGAGACCCAGGACCGACTCGCCGCGCGGGTGGTGGCGGAAGGCATCTCGGTGCGTGGCCTCGAGGAGATCGTCGCCGTCGGCGACCTCGGGTCGGATGTGGCGACGTCGGTGCGTCGTAGGAAGCCGAGCGCACCCGCGCTCGACGATCTGGCGACTCGGCTCTCGGACCGGTTCGATACCCGGGTGAAGGTGGTTCTGGGACGGTCCAAGGGCAAGATCACGGTCGAGTTTGCCTCGATCCCGGATCTCGAGCGGATCGTCGCCATGATGGATCCCCCGCCGGGGCCACCGGGCAGAGAGTCATAGTCGACCAATAGACAAAGCAACACGTCGACTTATCGACAAAGCGCCTACGACCACATCCCAACACAGGCGAGTCGCACGCAGCAACGGTCCCGCACGGCAACGGTCCCGCACAACAAGCGGCGCGCGAGGACTCGCGCCAGTTGGACCGCGGTGCCGACAGCGATCGGACCAGCGGACCGTGAACCACACGAATTCCGCAGCCGAGGTGTTGCGGTGTCGAGGTCGACCATGACCTGAACAACCAGCGACTCGCGAGGAGTGGTGCCGATCAGGCCGGTGAGGATGCCCAGCGAGCGAGCAGGTCATGTTCTCGCTGTGGCCCTAGCCCCGCGCGCCGCAGCCGGTCCAGCCCCAGCTCGCGTTCCCAGCCGAGAGCTGAGCGCACGGACTCCACCAGGGGGCGGAAGGTGAGACCGGCCCGCTTCGCGGCGTCGTTGTCGCGGGTCATGAGCCCGGCGTACTCCGGGTGGGGCAGCCACAGCGGCAGCGATTCCGGTCCCATCCAGGGCTCGACCCCCTCACCGACGAGCCAGGCATGGTCCGGCTCCACGCGGCGTGGCCGGTTGCCGGTGACGTCGTCGCAGGTGTCCATCAGATCGGTCAAGAAGGTCGGGTCACCCGTCGCGTTCACAGTGCCGCGGATCCGCTGCTCCGCGGCCCGGACGAGCCACGACGCGAAATCCTCGACATCGATGACCTGGAGGGCGTCGCTCAGCGGCGGGACCAGAACGGGCGTGGCGCAGGAGGCGGCTCGGGCGAACCGAGCCGGCCAGTAGCCGAACCGGTCGCTGCGGTCGCCGTGCCCGACGATCAACCCGGACCGGGCGACGAGCGCCTCCGGGTACGCCTCGAGGACGGCCCGCTCACACGCGACTTTCGCCTGCCCGTAGGCCTCGTCGGGGGCAAGTCCGTCGCCGTCCCACGGCTCGTGCAAGGCCGCCGACTCGTCGGCACCGACCACGGAGTCGTCGGCATAGACGCTGCATGTCGAGACAAAGACCCAGTGCCCTACCCGTCCCGATAATGCGGTGAGTGCGCCACGCACGTGCCGTGGCTGGCGCGCGACGTCGATGACCGCATCCCAGGACCGGTCTGCCACGCTCGCGTACGCCGTTGCCGGATCGTCTCGATTCGCCTCGACGAACTCGACGCTGTCGGGAGCAGTCCCGGACGAACCACGGGCAAGGCAGGTCACGCGGTGGCCGGCCCGGACGGCGTGCCGAGCCGACGCACCACCGAGCCATGAGGTGCCGCCGAGGACGAGGATGGAGACGGGTGTGGCGGACATGGACACGATCAGACCATGGGCGGACGCCGGAGAACAGATGAGTTCGCGACCGGCGAACCTCGCTCGGCGGGGGGACGTCCGGACGTGCCGACTCGGGGAGGGAAAGTGCGGACGCGCCGACTCGACCGGTTCCCGGCGTGCGGATGTGCCGACTCGACCGGTTCCCGGCGTGCGGACGTGCCGACTCGGCAGGGGCCGAGGGAGCGGTGCTTAGGAGCTCCTGCGGGCCGCCCGTCGGCGTTCGGCCCGGAGTCTGCTTTCGGCCCTGTCGAGCTTCAGCGCCTCCTCGGGTGTCGGGGCCGTGCCGCCGTACCGCGCTGGCAGCCACCACGAGCCGGCAGGCTGTTGCTCGGCGGGGTACCCAGCGATCGCCTCGTCGAGGAGGGCGGCCATCCGCCTCCTGAGCTCAGCGGTCTGGGCCGCTGAGCCCTCCGCGGTCGGAAGCATCGGCTCGCCGACCTTGATCGTGATCGCCTTCCCACGCGAGAAGTCGCGAGGATGGTCCTTGGTCAGCATGCGCTGCGTTCCCCACAGGACCACCGGGACCAGCGGTACGCCGGCTGCGGCGGCCAGCCGGACTGCGCCTGTCTTCAGCTCCTTGATCTCGAACGAGCGGGAGATCGTCGCCTCGGGAAAGATCCCGACGACCTCGCCCATCCGTAGGAACCGGACGCCTTCGTCGTAGGAGGCCAGCCCCTCGGCACGGTCGACGGTGATGTGGTGCAGGGAGCGCATCAGCGGCCCGGCGAGCCGATGGTCGAAGAGCTCCCGTTTGGCCATGAACCGCACCAGTCGGCGTGAGGGATGCGCCGCGAAGCCACCGACCACGAAGTCCACGTAGGAGATGTGGTTGACCGCGAGAAGCGCGCCTCCGCTGCGGGGAATGTAGTCCGTCCCGGACATCGCGAAGTCGAGGCCGAGGGCCTTGAAGCCGAGTTTGGCGGCTCCGATGATTGGCGGGTAGGTGAGGTCGCGCACGAGGGCATCCTGCCAGGTCAGTCAGGCGGCCGGTCGGTCAGGCGGCCGGTCGATCGCGACCCGGACCAGGTCCGAGACGAGCGTGCCGAGGTCCATCCCTGCCGCCGTGACGGCCAGCGGCACGGTGGAGGTCTCGGTGAGGCCGGGAGCGACGTTGACCTCTAGGAACCAGACCCGGCCGTCGGCGTCGACCATTAGGGCGGATCGGGAGAGGTCGCGCAGCCCGAGCGCCTCATGCGCGGCGACCGCGACCCGGGCGCACTCCGCAGCGAGCTGGGCGGACAACGCGGCGGGGACCACAAACTCGGTGCTGCCCGCGGTGTAGCGGGCGGTGTAGTCGTAGAACCCGCCGTCGGCCTCGATCGAGACCGCAGGGAGAGGGCGCGGGCCGCCCCCGGTGTCGATGACCGGTACGGCGACTTCCGACCCCTCCACGAGCTGCTCCACGAGCGCCGTCGATCCGTAGGCGAAGGCGTCCACCATCGCGCCGGGAAGCGCGTCACCGTCCCGGACCACCGTGCATCCGAGAGCGGAGCCACCTCGGGCTGGCTTCACGATCACCGGCGTCCCCAAGGTCTCCACCAAGGCCTTCAGTACGGCAGCGGCACCGAGCTCGCGGAAGGTCGCATGCGGGAGAGCCACCGACCGTGGCGTGCGGAGCCCGGCCCGGCCGACGATCACCTTGGCAACGGGTTTGTCGAAGGCGAGACGGCACGCGGCCGGTCGAGCGCCGACGTAGGGGACGCCGACCAGCTCCAGCACCTCCCGTAGCGAGCCGTCCTCGCCGCTCTCGCCGTGCAGCAGCGGCACCACGCAGTCGGGCCGGTGGTCCCTCAGCCGGGGCAGCAGGCCCGCATCGACGTCCCGGACCTCCACCTCGACGCCGCTGTCGCGCAATGCCTCGGCGACCCGCCGGCCGGAACGCAGCGAGACGTCGCGCTCGTGCGAGAGCCCTCCGGCCAGCACCAGCACATGGAGTTGGCGGGCAGGGGGTCCGGAGCGACGGTCGGTCACCGGGCAGGCTCCTCAGGTCGGGTCAGCTCAGGTCGGTGTGCGGCGATTCGTAGCCGCGATGCACGCCGCGCGGGGTGGCTCCGAAGGTGTGCCGGAGGTCGAGCTCCTCCTCGATGACCCCGGTCAGCCGTCGTACGCCCTCCCGGATCCGCTCGGGGGTCGGGTAGGAGTAGGAGAGCCGCATGCTCTGCTCCCCGGAGCCGTCGGTGAAGAACGCGGTCCCCGGCACGTAGGCCACCCGCGCGGTGACGGCCCGAGGCAGCATGGCCTTCGCGTCGAGACCGTCGGGCAGGGTCAACCAGACGTAGAAGCCGCCGCGGGGGACGTTCCACTGGGAAGTGACCGGCATCAGGTCGTCGAGAGCAGTGATCATCGCGTCGCGACGCTCGTGGTACATCTCCTGGAACGACTTGATCTGGCCCTGCCAGTCGTGCTGGGTGAGGTAGGCGGAGACGGCCATCTGCGAGAACGACGGCGGGCAGAGCGTCGCCGACTCCTGCGCCAGCACCAGCTTCTCCCGCACGGCATGCGGTGCGAGCGCCCAACCCACCCGGAAACCCGGGGCGAAGGTCTTGGAGAAGGAACCAAGGTAGATCACCCCGCGCCCTTCGTCGGCTCGCAGCGCGCGGATCGGTTCGCCGTCGAAGCCGAGCAGCCCGTAGGGGTTGTCCTCCAGGACCAAGACGTCGGCCTCACGACAGATCTCGAGGATCTCCGGGCGCCGCTGTGCAGCCAGGGTGACGCCGGCCGGGTTGTGGTAGTTCGGGATCGTGTACAGGAACTTGACCCGGCGGCCCTGGGAGTCGCATCCGGCGATCGTCTCGCGCAGCGCCTGCGGGACGAGCCCGTCCTCGTCCATCGCGGCATGGACGACGTCGCACTGGGAGGAGCGGAAGACACCGAGCGCGCCGACGTACGACGGTGCCTCGCAGATCACCACGTCGCCGGGGTCGCAGAAGATCCGGGTCACCAGATCGACGGCCTGCTGGGAGCCGACCGTGACCACCACGTCCTCGGGATGTGCCTCGATGCCCTCGAGCCGCATCACCTCGACGATCTGTTCACGCAGGGTCGGGTCGCCCTGGCCGGAGCCGTACTGCATCGCGGTCGTGCCGCGGTCGCGCACCAGATCATGGATCGCCCGCCCGACCACGTCGAGGGGGAGGCCGGAGATATTGGGCATCCCGCCCGCGAGCGAGACCACCTCGGGCCGACTGGTGACGGCGAAGAGGGCGCGGATCTCCGAGGCGGTCATCCCCGCGGTCCGGGAGGCATAGCGGTCGACGTAGGTGTCGAGCCGGTTCGGCCGCCCTTGCGGAGGCGTTCCGGCTGCACGGATCTCGCTGGACATCGACCACTCCTCGGGTGCCTCTCTAGGATGAGGCATCTGGCGACATCACCTCCGAGAGGGGTCACGACATGGGATCCAGACCGCTCCACCCGCGACTCCCTGCGATGGCGTCATGACCAGGAGGACGGCCCGGCTCACCCTTGACACCCTCGCGGACCTGCCGCCGAGCGCCCGCTCGTGCGTGTTCTGGGAGCTCGACCCGGTCCGACGGGCCCGCGTCGAGGCCGCGGACGAGGGTCTTTCGGAGAAGGAGGCCTGGCTGTCCCGGGTCCTGCTGGAGTGGGGCTCGTGCGGGCGGGTGGTGTACGTCGACGGGCAAGCGGCGGGATTCGCGGCCTACGCCCCGGCGACATACCTCCCGGGGGCCGCCGGCCTGCCGACGGCGCCGCCGAGCGAGGACGCTGTGCTGCTGTCCACTGCGCTGGTCGTGCCCGAGCACCGCGGCGGGGGCCTGGGCCGGATGCTGATGCAGGGTGTCGTCAAGGACCTGGTCAAGCGCGGCGGGATCCGGGCTGTGGAGGCCTTCGGCGACGCCGAGGCACCGGGCGCAGGACGTGATGAGGACGCGTGCGTGCTTCCGGCCGACTATCTGTTGCGCGTCGGTTTCAAGACGCACCGGCCGCACCGGCGGTATCCCCGGATGCGCCTGGAGGTGAAGTCGGCGGTGACGTGGCGCAGCGAGGTCGAGGCCGCCTTGGAGAAGCTGCTCGGGGCCGTCCGTCCGGCTCCTTCCGCCAGCCCCGCGACCGAGCGGACCGGTTCAGCTCCGCCCGGTTCAGGGCGGACCGGCTCGGGCCGGACCGGCTCGGGACGCCCCGTCCTCTAGGCCGGCCCCCGTGACCTCCCCTGCGGGGGAGGTTTACCAGGGTATGCAGGATGTTTGAACCTCCCCATGGCCTACCCACCATGGGGAGCGGGGGTTTTCCGTGGGGAGTTTGGCAGCACGGGGGCAATGCCCGGCCACTGGACGGTCAGGGCAGGACGGCGCGGAGCTGGTCGAGCCGCAACACCCCGGTGCGGGCGTCGGTCTCGGGGGAGAGGTACATCCGCTGCACGGCCACCACGACGGCCTCGCCGACCACGTCGCGGAAGTCGGGGTCGGTCAGCCGGGCGGCGTCGCCGGGGTTGGTGAGGTAGCCGACGTCGATGCGGACCGCCGGCATCCGGGTGCGCCGCAGGAGGTCCCAGTTCTTGGCGTGCGAGCGAAGGTCGACCAGGTCGGTGCGCGCGATGATCTCGCGCTGGACCAGGCCGGCGAAACGCTCACCCGCCGATGACCAGGTGCCGTGCGAGTCGAGCCCGAAGAAGTACGTCGAGCAGCCGGCCGCCCCGGCGTTCTCGGACGCGTCGACCTGCAGCGAGATGCACAGGTGGGCGTTCGTCCGGTTGGCGAACTCGGCCCGATCGATCTCGGAGGGTTCCTCGGCGCCGTGCCGCTTGGTCAGGAACGCCTGGACGCCGGTGGCGACGAGCCGCCCAACGACTCGCCGGGCCAGATCGGAGATGACGTGTTCGGCCTGGTCGGCCATCGCAGGGTCGGTGGTGCGGGCGACGCACGGATCGACCACGACGACCTTGCCGGTCAGCTGTGGCCCGGCGGTGCGTAGACGCTCCTCGGTGCGCAGCGCGTTGGGGCGCCCGCCTCGGACCATCGGCGCGAGCCGGGTCAGCGACGCGAGGGTAGCCGGCCCACAAGTGCCGTCGGCCGGAATCGCTACGTTGCGTTGGAACTCGCGCACGGCGAGCTCGGTCCGGTGACCGAAGCGGCCGTCGACCCGGCCGACCTTGAAACCGAGGTCGAGCAGCCGTTGCTGGAGTGCGACCACGTCGTCACCGGCCACCACGTTGCCGGGAGCGTAGGTGAGCAGGCGGTCACCGAGCCGCCAGCGGGCCTCGTCGAGCACGCGGTACGTCGTCGGTCCGACGACGCCGTCGACGGAGAGTCCCCGCTGCTGCTGGAAGGCCCGCACGGCGCGGTCCAGAGAGTCCTCGAAGACGTTCGGGTCGCGGGTGTCGGTGTCCACAAGGCCGAGCCGGGTCAGCCGGGACCGGATCTCAGCGACCGCCGTACCCCGGTCACCGTGTGCGTAGCGAGCAGTGCCAAGCGGATGTGTCACGACGTCTCCTCCCGCGTCCCGAGTCGGTGGACTGCTACTCAAACAGACGCGGGGGCTTTGTCAACGGTTGACCGGACTGATTGGCCAGACTGGTTGACCAGTCTGGTTGCCCGGGCGCCCGGGTCAGCCGATGAACTCCCCGAGCTCCTTGAGCAGGGCAGCCTTCGGCTTCGCTCCGACGATCTGCTTGACGACCTCACCACCCTGGTAGAGGTTGAGGGTCGGGATGCCAGTGACTCGGTAGCTGGCGGGGGTGACCGGGTTCTCGTCGACATTCATCTTCACGAACGTGATCTTGTCGCCGTGCTCGGCCTTGATCTCGTTGAGGATCGGATCGACCTGACGACACGGACCACACCACTCCGCCCAGAAGTCCACCAGCACGGGCTTGTCTGACTTGAGCACGGTGGTCTCGAAGTCGGCGTCGGTCACTGTCTGCATTTCGGCCACGGTTCTCTCCTGGTTGACGAGGGTGGGACCGTCGTGGACGGGGGTTCACGAGCGGCGGGTGCTTCGGTGGTCACCAGTGAACACGACGGCGGGGACGTTTCTTCCCTCACCGGTCCCGGGGACGTCAGGCGCCCGCGGTCCGGACGGGCTCGGGCAACCCCGCCGAAGCAGCCGCAGGCGCCGGGTCGTCGGTCTCGACCAGCTCCACCACCGCCGCGGCCGCACCAGCGGTGGACGCCTCGTGGTCGAGAGCGGCCAGGAAGCGCTCGGCGTCCAGAGCGGCGGCGCACCCGCTGCCGGCGGCGGTGACGGCCTGGCGGTAGTGGTGGTCCACGAGGTCACCACAGGCGAAGACACCCGCCAGGTTGGTCCGGGTGGACGGCTGGTCGACGAGCACGTAGCCGTCCCCGTCGAGATCGACCTGGCCGGACAGCAGCTCCGAGCGGGGGTCGTGACCGATGGCGATGAAGAGCCCCGTCGCGTCGAGCTTGCGCGTGGCACCGCTCCCTGTGTCGGCCAGAGTCAGCCCGGTGAGCCTGTCCTCACCGTGGATCGCCTCGACCGCAGAGTTCCACGCGAAGTCGATCTTGGGGTCGGCATAGGCCCGCTCCTGCATGATCTTGGATGCGCGCAGCTCGCCTCGACGGTGAATCACCGTCACCGTGGCTGCGAAGCGGGACAGGAAGGTAGCCTCCTCGACCGCGGAGTCACCACCGCCGACGACGGCGATGTGCTGGTCCCGGAAGAAGAAGCCGTCGCAGGTGGCGCACCAGCTGACGCCGTGGCCGGAGAGCCGGTCCTCGTCGGGGATGCCGAGCTTGCGGTATCCCGAACCCATCGCCAGGATGACGCTGCGCGCCCGGTGCACGGCGCCGGCCCCGTCGGTGACGGTCTTGACCTCACCCTTCAGCGACATCGCGGTGATGTCGTCCGCAACGAGCTCGGCCCCGAAGCGCTCCGCTTGCGCACGCATGCTGTCCATCAGCTCGGGACCCATGATGCCGTCGCGGAATCCCGGGAAGTTCTCGACCTCGGTGGTGTTCATCAGCGCACCGCCAGCGGTCACCGAGCCCTCGAACACCAGCGGGGCGAGATCGGCGCGGGCGGCATAGAGGGCGGCGGTGTAGCCGGCGGGGCCGGAGCCGACGACAATCACGTCACGGACCCCTGTGCCGGCGGCGGCCTCTTGCGTTGTCATGGTGGTCAAGGCTCCCTGCGGATGCGGTGCTGAGTTTCGGACGACAGTGCTGGCTGTGCTGTGGGTGCGGGCGGTCCAGGCGTACGACGTCGCGCCGACTCAACCGATCCTAGGCACCCGGCATTCCCGGCAGGACAGCCGCCTCGCGGGCCCAGCACTGCGTCAGGCAACCTGGTCCGTCCGACGGCCCCGAGCCTTCTCAGCGGACGTCAGTCCACGCGAGCAGGCGGGTCGCGTCGTCACAGGCGTAGACCTCCGCCACGCGCGCACCGGCTCGTGGCTTGCGGAGGACCAATGTGCCACGTTCACCATCGAGCCGAACGGCGGCGAGCAGGTCGCCACGGTCCGTGGCGGGGAGGCGGCACGCGAACACCAGTCGTGCCGCGGTGTCGAGCATCGAACCGGAGGCGGTGCCGCCGGGGTCTCCCTGAGCATAGGCCTGGGCCGTGCGGTCGTCCCGGACCCGGATCACGTCTCGGGTCAGCGAGTCCGAGCGGAGCCGCGCCGGCCGCTCCCGCAACGAGAGGGTCAGTTCGCCGTCCCGCAGATCGTCGGCCTGTTGCCGGGTCAGTGACGGGAGCGGAGCCGACTCCGGGAGCTCCGCCTCGTTGTCGGCCCCGCCGCCGGCGAGACCCCCCTCGGAGTCTTCGTCCGGCGCATCCTCCGCAGTCACGCCGCCGGTGGCCGAGTCGGCTGAGCCGGAGCCCAGGTCGTCCCTCAGGGTGCCGATGCCGACGCCGAGGACGGCCACACTGGCGGCCGCCACCAGGAGGCGTGGCCACCGCCGCCGGCGTGCCATGGACAGCTCTCTGGCCGGGGAGACCGTGCTCCGGTCCGCCCGCCCGCTGGTCGGTTGCCCGGTCGGTTGCCCGATCGGTGGCTCGCTCGGTCGCTCGCCGGTCGGCTCACCGGACTGTCTGCTGCTGCGTTCGGACGCGAGCTCGGCGAGCGTGGCGTCGAGCCGGTCGGCCAGCTCACGAGGCATCGGCCCCGGGGACCCCTCCGAGGCGAGGGCGCGACGTACTGCTTCCTCCTGCTCGGGCGTCACCGGTCGCTCACCTCCTCTCCGTCGCGTCGTGCGGGGCCGTGTCCGTCCCCGGGGGGCTGCCCTGGTGGGACGCGTGAACGATGCAGTGGGTTCCCTGACCTGGGTTCGGGCGCGAGCTCGGCCAGAAGGGGCGCGAGCTTGGCCCGCCCCCGGGAGCAACGACTCTTCACGGTGCCGGGCGCGCATTCGAGGATCGCCGCGGTCTCCTCGACGGAGTACCCCTCCATGTCGACCAGGACGAGAGCGGCCCGCTGGTCGGCTGGCAGCGACTCCAAGGCGTGAAGTACGGCGGAGCGCCGCTCGCCCGACACCGCGACGTCCGCCGGGTCCACGGGTGTGAGAGGTTCGTGACGACCGGGGTCCCGCAAGGCCCGGGCCTGCTCGTCGAAGTCCTCGGGCAACGGGTCGGCCAGGCGGACCTTGCGGCGGCGGAGCCGGTCCAAGCATGAGTTGACCACGATCCGGTGCAGCCACGTCGTCACTGCGGCGTCACCACGGTAGGAGTCGGCCCGCCTGAAGGCGGCGATCACGGCGTCCTGGAGAGCGTCCGCCGCCTCGTCCGGGTCCCCTGTCGTGCGCAGCGCCACCGCCCAGAGCCGGTCCCGGTGACGGGAGAACAGGGTGCCGAACGCCTCGGCGTCACCGTCGAGGTGTGCAGCAATCAGCGCCCGGTCATCGAGATCACCGGTCATGACCGGACGACGATCTCCGCGACCTGCCCCTGAAAGCCTCCCTCGATCGCAGGGAGGGAGGTCAGCCAGACGACGAGGAACTGTGTGGTCGTCGGGTCGTCGAGCTCGAGCGAGACCCTGGCGCCTGCCTCGCGGTCAGCAGCGACCCGGGTGAGCTCGTCGAGCGCCGCCGGGGGGCCGCCACCATTCTGAGCAGCGAGGATCTCGACGCCCGTGGTCTCCCCGACCAGGGTCAACGCCACCTCGGAGACCTCTGTGGGCTCCCCCAGATCGACGAGCAGACCGACACCGGCCGGGTGCTGACGCTCAGCGGGTTCAGCCTTCACCTCCTCCAGCGGGTCGAAGTAGGTGACGGTCCGCCAGGCCGTCTGGGGATCCCCGTCGACCGCCAAAGGTGCGAGAGCCGGGTTCTCCTCGGGCGGATCCGCCAACGGGTCGAAGTCGCCGACACCGGCGATCTGCACTGGTCTCGGGGAGGCGTCCGGGGACCTGCTGGGCTCCTGGGGGCTGGGAGACCCGGTGGTCGGGCCCGGCGTCGGAGTCTGTCCCATGGTGAACGCGAAGATCGTGGCTACGACGAGCAAGATCAACGCGGCGATCACCACGGCCAGGCGCAACCAGCTCCGGCCGGGTTGCTCGGACTCCAATCTGCCGGTCTCGACCTCCCCGGTGTCCTCGGCCGGTGCGTCGGCATCGGGGCCCCAGGTCGGCGGGAGCGCGGCGCCGCTGCGGGATCCACCATGCGCGAGTGGTGCGGCCAGGGACGACGCCCTCCCGGAGACGTCGGCCCCCTCAGTCCAACCAGGTGACGGCGGCCGTCGTGCAGAGCCGGAGGCGAACAGCGGTCGCTCCGCCGGTTCCGGAAACGGTGGAGGGGGTGCGGGCGGTGGAGCGCTGAGCTCGGTGGCCTCCCCGGTCGCCTCAGCCCCCCGCTCGGTCGAACGGACTCCGCGTGCGGCGGGGTCGTGCATCCAGCCCACGCCGGTGTCGGCGTCGTAGAACGCCGGCGTCCCGGACTGCGTGGCCTCCCCGTCACGGGGCGTAGCGGTGCGACCCCCGAGGGGAGCACCGGAGGTGTCCTGGACGGTGTCAGGGGAGGTAGCCCGGGTGGGCTCAGCCGCGCCGGCCGCACCCCAGGACACGTCAGGTTGCAACCCCAGCGGAACAGCGGCAGTGGGGTCGCCGATGTAGTCCGAGAGCGCGGCGTAGATCTCGTGCGCGCTCTCGATGGGCATGACCTGATGGCGGTCGTCACGGTTCAGAACGCGTTCGCAGATCGCGTCCAGCGGACGGGGCACGCCCGCCCGCACCTGGCGTGGACGAAGCGTGCGACCGTGCTCAGTCGGTGCGGCCGGAAGCTGCGACCCGTCGGTCCCGGGCCAGCGAGCGACGAGGCCGGCGTAGAGCAGGGCGCCGAGGTTGACCACGTCCGCCTCGTGCTCACCGAGGGCCGCGCCCCCGGTGACGGGCACCTTCTCGCGCCCCCGGATCCATGCGTCCACCACGAAACCGATCAGCTTCACCGACCCGGAGTCGCTGATCACGACGTTCTCGGGGATCAGCCGGCCGTGGGCGATCCCGAGCCGGTGGGCAGCGGCGATGGCCTCGGCCGCCTCCTTGGCGACCCAGGCGGCTCGGCGGGCCGAGAGTGGACCCTCGGCGAGCAGGTTGTCGAGGGAGACCCCCGTTCCCCACTCGTTGACGACGTAGCTGACGCCGTCCTCGGTCGAGGCGTCGAGGACCCGCAGGAGGTGCGGGTCGGACACGGTGGCGGAGGTACGGGCTGCGGACAGCAGGGCTTCAGCACGTGGATCGTCCGAGGCGACGACGTGGACCGCGACGTCGCGGGCAAGGACGCGGTCGGTGGCACGGTAGAACCGGGCGCCCTGGCTCTCGTCCAGCAGATCCTCGAGCACGAACCGCCCGGCGAGAAGGGTCCCTGGCCCGATCGGTGTCTGCGCCACGTCCCTCCTTCGGCAGGTGTACGGCTCGTCGTCGCTCGGGCCCCATCGTACGGGTCACCGAGGATCAGTCCGGGTGCTCATCGACGCAGGCGGCCGGTCACCAGCTGAGAAACTCCGCTCACTTCCTCGAGTCGGAGTACCCGGCTCACCCCGAGGTACACCACGGCCCCCGAGAGCGTGACCGAAGCCACGACGACGAGGGCGTGCAGCTTGTCATCGGAGGACCAGAGCGACTCGACTCCGGCTCGCACCGCCCACCCGGCGACTGCCGCAGCCCCCGCCGCCAGCGCCAGTCGGACCAAGAACCGCAGAAGCGTCGGGGTCTCCAGGCCGCCCAACACGTGCCGCAGCAGCAGGTAGGAGCCTAGGGATCCGACCAGATACGCGCCGGCGTACGCCGCGACCAGGGCAGCGGCGGTGTCGCCGGGCTCCACGGAGCGGGTCAGCAGCACCGCCAGAGTGATGTTGGTCGCGGCGATCACGCATTGCACCCAGAAGACGGTGCGGGTGCGCTCGAGGGCGTAGAAGCCCCGAAGCATCAGGTAGTGGCTGGTGAACAGCACCAGGGCCGGAGAGAACAGGGTCAGCGCGACGGCGAAGTCCTGGTAGGTCGCACTGGCTGCGGCGTAGCCCCAGACGAGGTTGCTGAGGTCTTCGGCGACGAGGGGGATCAGCAACGCGACGGGGATGATCAGCGCGAGCGTCGTACGCAGGGTGGAGGCGACGTTGCGGGCGACGCCGGCGAGGTCTCCGTCGGCCGCGTGTGACGACAGCCGCGGGAGCATTGCTGTCGCCAACGACACCGTCACGATGGAGTGCGGCACCATCATGACGAGGAAGGCTCCGGAGTAGATCGTGTAGCCGGCCCCCGCTCCGCTCCCGGAGCCGGCCGCTGCGTCCGCCGTGCCGCTGGAGGCGATCCGGACGACCACGGTGTAGGCGATCTGGTTGACGATGACGAAGGCCACGGTCCACACACCGAGGCGCAGGGTGTGGCCCAGTCCGGTGCCGCGGAAGTCGAAGCGTGGCCGGTAGGTGAACCCGGCCCGGCGGAGGTAGGGCAGCAGGACCAGCAGCTGCGCGGCGATCCCGATCGTGGACCCCAGGCCGAGCAGGAGCTCTTGCGAAGAGGTGTAGCCCCCCACAAGCTCGGAGCCGGAGGCCGGGCTGAACACCAGCAGATAGACCGTCAGTACGGCGACGGAGATCACGTTGTTGGCGATGGGCGCCCACATCATCGGTCCGAAGCTGCCTCGGGCGTTCAGCACCTGACCGACCAGCACGAACATCCCGTAGAAGAACACCTGAGGCAGGCACAGGCGGGCGAAGTCGACGGCCGACTCCCGCTGCGCGGCGAGCTCGGGGGTGAAGAAGCTGCCGTCGAGGAGGAGCCGCATCAGCCAGGGGGCGGCCAGCACGAGTACGGCGGTGACGGCGGCCAGGAACATCGCCGCCAACGTGACCACCCGGTGGGCGTAGGCCGTTCCGCCGTCCGCGTCGTTGCGCATGGCTCGCACCAGCTGCGGGACGAGCACCGCGTTGAACACCCCACCGGCAAGCAGGATGTAGAGCATGGTCGGGACGGTGTTCGCGATCGTGAACACGTCGGCGTGCAGCTGGGTGCCGAGCGCCGCCGCGAGGAGGGCACTGCGCAGGAAGCCGCTGATGCGTGACACCACCGTCCCGGCCGCCATGACAGCACTCGAGGCCAGGATGCCCGCAGACGCAGGCTGGTCCTGGGTCACTGGGTCCCCTCCGGCAGCCGTCCCTGCGGTCCCGGGGCAGCCTCGCCGCCACTGTCGTGGCCGCGGTCCCTGACCTTGCGGCGGATCCGGGCAGCGACAGCGATCAGGAAGATCGCCGCGCCGACACCCATCACGACCCAGATCACCAGTCCGACGTTGCTGCTGCGAACGC
>JBPCND010000190.1:0-2888 GCA_051001655.1 Nocardioides sp.
GGTCAGCGGCTGCCACAGGTCGGAGAACGTGTACACCCCCGGTCGGACACGCGTCCACACCTTCAGCCTGATCAGTCGCTCGACCGACTTGTCGTCGTGCCCCGCAGCGATCGCCTCGCCCCGCGTGAAGAAGCCGTGCATCACGGCGAGGATCCTGAGTTCGTCCATCCGTTGACTGTGAGGCGCCCGGCTTTCTGGTGCTCGACGCCGTGCACGGGCTGTTGACGAACAGGTGCGGCCGCGTCATCGGGACAATTTGCGGTCGACGTACGGCGGAGCTTCCCATGGTTTCTTGAACCTCCCCATGGCAAGCACGCCATGGGCAGGTTCAAACATCCTGCATCCCCTGGTAAACCCCCAGACGGGGTCAGAGGTCGGGGTGCTTGGTGGCGAGGTGGTAGAAGCCGGAGTGGAAGACCAGCGGCTCGCCGCCGGGCGCAGCATAGGCCTCGATCTCACCGAGGAAGATCACATGGTCGCCGGCGTCGACACGTTGGGTACGGCGGCACACGAGCTGCGCGACCGTGCCGCCGAGCAGCGGCGGATCCTCGCCGGTCAGGTGCACCCCGTCGAACTTGTCCGGGCCGCTCGTCGAGAACTGTCGCGAGAGGTGGTGCTGGTCGGCGGCGAGCACGTTGACGCCGAATCGCTCCGCGACGTCGAAGGCCGGCAGCGACGGAGAGGACCTGGCCGCCGCCCACAGGACGAGAGGCGGATGCAGCGACACCGACGTGAAGGAGTTGGCCGTCATCCCGAACAGCTGGCCCTCGTGCGAGGTGGTGACGACCGTGACGCCTGTGGCGAATTGACCGAGCGCGCGCCGCAGGTCACGGGTGTCGAACCGCCGGTCGGCGGTCGATCGTTGCTCGTCGAGGAACGCCTCGGTGGCCTCCGCGTCGAACCACCACGGGTCGAAAAGCCGCGCGTCGTCGAAGCCCGCAGCAATGCGCTCTGCGACCGCCTGGTCGACGCCGGCCGTGGCCAGGATGTCGCGTTGATGGGGCGCGCACGGCTGCAGCCACGTGTTTGTCCACCGGGTCGCGAACCTGGCCCAGCCGCGCCAGAAGTTGTCGAACGTGCGCTCCATCCAGGCAGCGTCGAAGTCGCCTCGGTGGCTGGTGATCGCGTCGAGGTAGGACGCCGCCGACTTGATCGCGTTGTTCGACCCTTGACTGGTGAGCGGGTCGTTGAGCACCACGACATCGGCCATGCCGAGGACATGGGCACCCGAAGGCAACGTGCCGACGGGACGCCGTACGACCGGAGTGAAGCTTCCGTGCAGCGCCGAACGGTCGTCGACGAGCTCGGCTGCCTCGATGCGCGCCGCCTCGGTCGGGAAGTGCTCGGCCAGCGCGGTCCGGAGCCTTGCGAGGTGCTCGGCAGCGTCGGTCGAGGCATCCCACACGTCGAGTGGGCCGCCCGGCACCGCTTCGACGACGAAGATATCGCACGGCCCGTCGACGCTGAGCGCCTGGCAGCTGAAGCACTCGCCGACCCCCTCGACGCAGTGGTAGCGCAACGCCGGCCCGTCCGGGTCGGCGGCCACGCCCCGCAGGTAGGTGAGCGCGGCGGTGCGCTGAGGGGAGGAGTACGGCGACCGCTCCCGCTCGACCGCAAAGAGGTCCGCGAGCCCTCCACGGCCGGTCGAGACGATGACGAGGTCGTGGCTCGCGGCCAGCTCCTCGACGTCGTCGATCCCGGCGTTGCGGACGACCACCTTGCCGCCGAGCCCTTCGACCGCCTCGATCACCGCGGGAAGCTTGACGCGGAGGTCGACCGACCGCGCGGGCGCGGACAGGGGTACGTCGAACGCTGTGGATGTGCCGTCGAGGTGCCGGACGTCGTAGGCCATCCGGGCGATCGGCGGTGCGGACGGCAACAGGGCGCTGATTCCGAGCGCGGCCTCCACCTCGAGGGCCGACTCGAAGGTGATCTGGCTCGACATCACCTGGCCGGCCCGGATCTCCTCCGCCGTGCGGTCGGTCACCAGAGTGACCTCGCAACCGTGCTGGAGCAGGCCGAGCGCGAGGGTGGTGCCGGCCGGACCGGCGCCGATGACGGCAACGCTGCGGTTCATGAGGGCCATGCCCCCAGCGTCTCACCCGGTGACAGCGTCGAGGGTCTATGCGGCAATCCCAGGGTTGGGAGGCCGCCCATGAGGACACTGGTCCGAGCCGCGTCGGTGGTCGCCGTGCTCCTGGCCCTGACGGGCTGCTCCGAGCCCCCGGGGCGCTCCCAGGCCGAGCTTTCGGTCCCGCCGGCGTCGGCGTCGCCCACCGCCGTGCAGTTCGACGAGGACCTGCACGACGAGCTGCTCGGGATGCTCGAGCGCGACCAGAGCGAGCACACCGGCGGGCCCTTGGGTGAAGGTGACGATGCGCGGACGGCCCGGCTCAAGGAGATCATCGCGGCGCGCGGCTGGCCGATCATCGACCTCGTCGGCTAGGACGGCGAGGACTCCGCGTGGACGATCGCCCAGCACTCGGACTTCGATCCCGCGTTCCAGCGGGAGGCACTCGGCTTGTTGCGTGACGCTGTCGCGGACGGGCAGGCCTCCCCGGGCAACCTCGCCTATCTCGAGGACCGGTCGCGGTGGCCAGCGGGCAGCCGCAGCGCTACGGCACGCAGATCGGGTGCGGACCCAGAGGCCCGGTCCCAGCCACCCCGATCAAGGACAAGGCCGGGGTCGAGGACCGAAGAGCCCGGGCCGGGCTGGATCCGTTGGCCGACTACCTCGCCGAGATGACCGCGATCTGCAAACAGGGTCCGGGCTAGCCTCGTGTCCTGGTCCCGACCAGCAGGTCGAGGACGGCGGGCCACGCTGCCGAGAGCGGGTCGATGACCTCCAGGTGGCCGACGCCGTCCAGCTCCCGCAGCTCGACCTGCGG
>JBPCND010000191.1:0-5859 GCA_051001655.1 Nocardioides sp.
CCTTCTGGTGGACGCCTTCGAACAGCGGGGTGCGCAGCTCCATCTTCGGGACCTCGAGCGAGGCGACCGGGACGTTGCTCGCGGACTTGATCACTGGAACGCCCGCGCCGGTGGCAGGGTTGTCGAACGACCTCGCCGAGCGGCCCTGGCCCAGGCCGTCGAGGATCCGATCGACCAGGGCAGGCTTCTCCTTGGCCTGAGCCTGGCCCTCGCTGGCGGACCCATCGGTCCGGGACGCGTCATCGCTCGTACCATCGCTGGGACCCGAGATCGCGCCCGCGCTAAGGAAGAAGTAGGCGCTGAGCGCTCCGACCATCACGATGACGACCGCGCCGATCAGCCTGCCTGTCGTGTTCCGAGTCATGCCGGTGGTTCACGTCCTCCCGAGGACTGGTGCGTGGGTCAGCTGCGCCGGCCGCGAAACTGTGACTGTGGTCAGGTGTGACCGTGGTCACCGAGTCATCCGGAGCTGACACCCAACCGGATTGAACCCAAGGTCCGCTGGTCTCGCAGTGTGAGACTCAGGGTTTTCCTCCCCTATGCCGCTGGACCTGATGACAGCGGTCATCGAGTTCCGAACCGACCCCGTATCTAGCAGCCGTCGCCGAGCTCTGGGATGCGTTCGAGCTTCGTCGCCATGAACCCCGCGACGGTGTCCCAGTCGTCGTCCTCGGGCACGGCGACACCGGTTCGTGCGGCGAGCTCGTCGGGTCGCCAGGAGGCGTCGAAGACGATGGAGCGTCCGCGTCGAAGGACCGTTGCAAGGTAGCGGTCATGTTCGTCTTCGAGCTCGCCGATGAGTTCTTCGACCAGGTCCTCGACCGTCACGACTCCGGACGTACCGCCGTACTCGTCGGTGACCACCGCGAACTGCATTCCCCGCCCACGCAGCTGGTCGAGCAACGCAGAGGCGCCGATCGTCTCCGGCACACGGTCGGGCTCAACCATGAGATGCGATGCGGTGGTGGTGTCGCGCTCGGTCAGCGGCACGGCGAAGGCGCTCTTGACATGCACCAGGCCAACGATGTCGTCAGGGCCGTCCTCGACGACGGGGAGCCTGGAGTGCCCTGAGGCTGCTGCGGCCGCTAGCACCTGCGCCGCGCTGTTGGAAGGGTGCACCGTGGTCATATGTATGCGAGGGGTCATCACGTCGGAGGCGTCCCGGGTTGAGAAGCGCAGGCTGCGGTCGAGCAGTGCGGCGTCGTGGGCTTCGAGCAGTCCTGCCGTGGCCGAGTGCCGGATCAGGTAAGTCAGCTCATCGGCAGTCCGTGCGCCGCTGAGCTCCTCCTTGGGCTCGACTCCCATGGCTCGGATCAGTGCGTTAGCGGTGTTGTTGAGCAACAGCACGACGGGCTTGAAAACGGACGTGAAAAGTGTCTGGAAAGGGATGACAACCTTCGCGGTTGCCAGCGGAACGGCGAGGGCAAAGTTCTTGGGTACCAGTTCCCCGATGACCATGGAGAACACAGTGGCCGGTGAGCAGCGTTGTCAGCGTGATCCCGAGCTGGGCGCTCGACAGGTGTGTCGAGGTGATCCGAAGCGCCTTGATCGTCGGGCGCAGGCCCCTCTCCCCGGAGGCTTCCCGATGCTCCAGGCTTCCCGATGCTCCAGATCGTGCCGATCGAGGTTGACCAGAGCGAACTCGGAGGCAACAAAAAGGCCCGTTCCCACGGTCAGGACCAGGCCGATGCCCAGCATGAACCACTCGTTCACAGAAACCACCTCCCGACAGTCCCTGGGCCCAGGACTTCTGTGTCAGGAGGGCGCGGACTTCGAGGCGTGTCATCCATGATGCGTCGAGCGTACCGACCGGGTGCGACTTTCCCACGCCACGTTGGGCCGAGGGTCAACTCTCGGCCCGACATCTTCGAACACAGGCGCCTCTTACCGCTACTTCTGGGTGTCGATGGCCGCGACGCCAGCAGAGCCGAGCACCTTCTTCTACGACATGGCGGCGAGCGCTCGGTGTCGCTCACCGTGGTCCAATGGTGATCTGACTGCGCTCACCGCCGGGCCGAGGGTTGGTCTACGAAGGAGCAGACAGGAGCGGGCATGGGTCGTGGGAACCACATCTATGTGCGTCGCGGACGTCGCTACAGCCACCATGGGATCGACTGTGGCGACGGGTCGGTGATCCACTATGTCGGGCTGCGTGGCAGCGACCGGTACGTCGCTCGGACATCGCTGGCGCAGTTTGCCGCAGGCTCAACTGTCAAGGTCCGATCCTACAAGCGGCGGCTCGGTTCCGACGAGACAATCCGAAACGCAGAGTCGCGTCTGGGTTCGGTGGGTTACCACTTGGTGAGGAACAACTGCGAGCACTTCGCCGCGTGGTGCTCCACGGGGCGAGCGGCCAGCATCCAGGTACGGCGTTGGGTTCTGGCTACCCAGGGCACCATCGCTTCACTGGTCGCGGCTCAGTCGATGGGGGCTCATCTGGCCATCCTGGGCACGGTCGGCGCCGCCTCTACGCGTTGGCCCACCCACTGCGCCGCGGCTGACGGCAGCCTCGGGGACAACCGAGGTGGGCACGCGTTCGACGGTCCCAACCGGTAGTCTCGTGTCGGTGCCCACGTCCAGGAACCGCACGAAAACCCGGCACCTCTTCGAGGAGATCGTCCGCTTCCTCGCGGTGGGCGGGCTCGCAACGGTGGTTTCCGTCATGGGCTTCAACGCGCTCGTCCACGGGACCCTGGTGGGTGCCGCGCCGCTGCGGAAGCAACCGATCCCGGCTTACGTCCTGGTGAATGTCGTCGCTGGCTGCGTGGCCTACCTCGGCATGCGGCTGTGGGCGTTCAGCCACCGTGAAGTCCGGGACCCGGTGAGGGGCCTGGTGAGGTTCGGCGCGATCCTCGCCGCCGCGCTGATCGCGCCCACCACCTCGGTCGCCGCGCCCGCGGGCGGCGCACCCGCGTCCTCGCCGGCGGCGACAAGCTCGCTGTCGATCTCGCCGAGCGTGTACGTCGCGGGCCAGGCCGTGGTCTTTCGCGGCGCCCTCGGCGTGGCCGGCCGTCGACAGGTCCACCTGCAGACCCACCTCGGCCGACCCGGCGACACCTGGCTGGACCTCGACGGGACCGCCGCGCACACCCGGCGCGACGGCAGCTTCGCGATCCGGCGGCCAGCGCCGGGCATGCAGGGCATCCGCTACCGCGTGATCTCTGATCGCCGGGCCACGCCGGCCGTCATCCTCGCGCCGCGGGTCCAGGAGGTGCTTCTCGACGTCGACGGCGGCCCGGAGGCCCTGGCGGCCGGGCAGGTCCTCGCGGGCCGGCCCTTCATCATCCGAGCCGACACCACACCGACGCTGCCGCGGGCATTCCAGGCGTCCCCGGCCATCCCTGGTCGCACCATGACGCTGGAGCAGCGGGTGGCCGGGCCGGCGTGGCAGCCGGTCGCCACCACCACCGTCGACGCGGCCGGCCAGGGCTCCTTCGCCCTCACCGCGGGTCCGGCCGGGCAGCAGGTCTACCGGGTGCGTCTGGAGGACTGGACCGCCGGACGCAACAACATCGGCTGGTTCGCGTCCTTCCCCAGCTATGTGCACGTGGTCGACGCGCCGATCCCGGCCGAGCGCACCGCCCGCACCGCGTCGCGGCCCGCGCCGGCGCCGCACCCCGCCACCAGCGGCGCCAGTCCCACGGCCGCGAGCCAGTACGCCTGGGGCGCCATGGTCTTCGGCTACGAGTGGGAGCTCGGTCAGTCGCTGACCAGCCCCGCCAGCCGCGGCACCCGGACGTCGGGCCAGTGGCGCGACGCCTCCGACGGCACCGGCCGGGCCCTCGTCCGCAACGGCGCCCTGGCCATGAGCAGCGAGGTCTACAACCGCGTCGACGGCACCCGCGGGAGCACCTGGGCGACCCTGGACGGTCGCGGTCGCCGCTACGGCCGCTGGGAGACCCGGATGTGGGTCCAGTCCCTCCAGGACGTGGCGCCCGACTTCACCATGGTGGTCGAGCTGGTGCCGGCGAACCCGGCCCAGGCCCACTGCGGCGCGCAGAACATCACCGTCGCGGAGGTCACCGCCCACGGGTCGAGCGTCACGGTCGGCGCGGGGTCCGTGTCGAAGCCGGCCCGCTGGACCCGGGTGGTGAACGGGGTCCCGGTCAACCGGATCTTCTACAACTACGGCGTCGAAGTGGCCAAGGACCACATCACCTGGTTCCTCAACGGCAAGCCCGTCGCGTCGACGCGCGAGCCGAGCCTGCTCTCGGGGGTGGCCCTCACGCCGCGGATCTCCCTGCAGGGCGCGGGGGACGTGCAGCGGAACTCCACGCAGGCGCTGGTGGACTGGTCGCGGGCCTTCGACCTGCGACCCGGCCGCCGCACCGTCACCAAGCAGGCGCTCACGCCGGGACCCGCCGAGCCGGCCTGCTGAGCTCCGGCGTCACGTCGTGGCGCAGCGTGCCTCCTGGGCCTAGCGACGCTCGTGCAGGCGCTCCTGCGCGCCCGGCAGGTAGGCGAGGCAGGGCGCGTCGGTGCCCGGGTGCTTCTCGTGCAGGGGAAGCCATCGGAGTCGCCCGACGGCGCTCGCATCTCCTACACCTTACTTCCAGTTGCGCAGGATCGACGCGTGCGCCTCCTAAGGCGATCGAACGAGGCGGCAGCTGATTCGGACTTCCACAGCATGGCACCGATCTGGGTCAAAGCCGCCGTCGACCATGTCGTAGCCCTGACCACCGTCGACGAAGTCGGCCCCTTCGCCGCCCGAAAATCGGTCATCGCCAGGCCCGCCGTAGCCCTGGTCGTCGCCGCGGCCAAGGTCTACCGTGTCGCCACCCCCGCCAGTACGCGCGATGTCGTCGCCGCTCCCGCCGTAGACGAGTTCCCCTGTTGGCCCTCCCCAGAAGACATCGTTGCCTGACCCGCCTCTCAGGGTTGTGCCAACGGGCGTCAGCGAGATCGTGATCGAGACGAATTCGTCGTTACCGCCGTTGCCACGCGCAGTGCCGCCGTCGAGCATGCGGATTCGGTCGTCTCCAGGCCCGGCGAGCACATAGCGAGCGTCGCAAACGAGGTCGTCCCCCGCTCCGCTCTCGACCCGTCCGCCTCCGAGAATCACGTCGTCGCCTGAAGTGCCGATTACCGTCTGGCCGGGCGCGCCCGTGATGGTCGGCGCCTCGCCGAAGCAGGTGTCCTCGCCGTAGGAACGCTGCAATCGCGTCGAGGAGGCACCCTCCGCCGTTCCGATCGGGATTGCCAGGAGCAGCGTGGTCAATGCCGCCTTGACCCCCAGACGGACGAGGCGGACACGCATGAATCGGCTCCTCGAGTGCGATGTGTTCCTGCAGCTGCAGCTACCCGATGTGAAATATCGGCGGCGCCCTGGGTTCGGTGATTCCCAACGTTTCGTGTGGGCGCGCGCTTTGCCTCTTCACTTTGGTCTCTGTAAGCCCCCTGACGAGCGACCGCGACGCTGTTCGGCTGGACCTCGGCGGCGAGGGCTTCTCGCGATCCCAAACGGGGCCGTCGGCCGACGAACACGGCCTCGGCCGCGAGCTGTTTGCGGGTCGCTTCGGGAAGCTCACCGCTCTCGCCGGTGGTCAGATTGGTCCAGGTGTTGTTGTCCACCCAGAGCACCAGGGGCACCTTGACGTGACCCACGAGGCGGCGCCGTAGCGCGAGGCTGGTCTTTCTCCGCCTGGGTCAGAAACAGCACCGCGACGTCGAGGTGGTCGCGTAGGTACGGGGCAGCCAACAGCCGCCCCAATGTCCTCGTCGTCGTGGGGGAGGTCGAGTCGTGCCACCGGGACGCCGCCCAGGGGGACGCACACCACAGAGTCCTCCGGGACGAAGCCGAGCAGGTGCGGGATCGCGCCACCAGCTCGCCGGGGCTTCGGACCCTCATCACATCGCTCA
>JBPCND010000192.1:0-3054 GCA_051001655.1 Nocardioides sp.
CGCGCGAGAACGCCGATGACAAGACCGATGACGATGAATCCGAGGATCTGCACGTGGGTGCCTCCTGACAGGGGATGATGGGACCGCGCCAGCCTATCGACTTGCCGGGAATCGGCAGAATACGGCGGGCCGCCGACCCGCCTCAAGGGACCCTTTCGGCCCAGCGATATGCCGCCACAAGCAGCGTCAGACCTACTCAGCGCTCGGCCCGGTCGAGCCCGGCTCGTCGCCGCCACCTGCGCCGCCCTGGCGCGCGAGGGCTACGAACCGCGAAGAGCCGGCGAAACGATCACGTTGGTCAACTGCCCCTTCGACGCGCTCGCCCGCGAACATACCGAGCTCGTGTGCGGCATGAATCTGGCTCTCCTCGACGCCGCCGTCGAGACGGTGGGAGCGGCGTCTCTCGCCGCGCGCCTGGACCCCGCCCCCGACCGTTGATGCGTGGTGCTGACCGCCGGCTAGGTCTCAGCGAACGTTCCGTCGCTGCCGCTCGTCGAAGTCGCCGACCAACTCGCTCGGGGCACGCATGCGCCACGCGTCCGTCACCAGTTCCCGCAAGCGACCCACACCCACCCTCTCCAGCCGCAGCATCACCGGTGGCCAGCCGGCGTATCCGTCCGTGGTGAAGAAGAGCCTTGGCTCGCCCAGGAGAAGCGCCTGCTTCTCAGCCTCGTCCCCGACGTACAGCACCGCGATGTCAGCCCGGATCACTCGCGGCTTGCCCGCACTGCGCTCAGGGTAGGACCAGACGAACCCCTTGTTGGCCACCCGGAAGTCGAAGCCGTCGCTCTCGTTCTCCACCACGTTCGGCAGGGCCAGTGCCAGTCGGCGTACGTCGTCGGCATCAGCCATCGAGGATCATCCCGGCTCTGGTCGCCCGCATGACGCATAGGTTAAGGCCCAGGTCAGCCGATGGCGCGGGCACAGGGACGACTCCATCCGGACGCCGCGCCGACCGTTGCTGCGTGGTGCTGACCGCCGGTTAGGTGTTTCAGCGAAGGTTCCGTCGCTGCCGCTCGTCGGGGTGGGCACTGTTGAGTAGATCTGGGTGGGACTCCCATTGCGCCTGGACCTGCGCCCGAAGTCGTTACCGACCATCACGCGCTCGACTTCTCATCGCTGTCGTCGCCGCGGCGTCCCGTCCAGTGACAGTGGGGTGTTGGCAGGACCGGGGTCTCATGCGGCCGTCCGCGCCGGCAGGGGCGCGCCATGCCGCCACCATCGATGACAGACGAGAGTCCGCTCATGCCGATGAGCCGGCCATGGCCCTCATCCCGCTCAGCTGCGCACCCGCTGCAGGACCGAACGAAGCCGCTCCTCGAGCCGCCCGTTCTTCTTCCCGTCAGCCTTGAAGAACCCATCCCTGCCCGGCGGGGGGAGGAACCCGACGACGTCCATGACGTCGAAGTAGGGCTGCGCCTCGCGTCCGGTGCGCTCGACGTAGGCCGTGGCGAAGGGCTCGGCCGCCTCGTCGCCGTGAACGATCGCGATGTTGGTGCAGCAGTGCGCGACGTCCAGCCAGGCCGGGCCGAGCGAGGTCTCCACCCAGTCGACGACACCGCTCACCCGCCCCTCGGACCAGAGCACGTTCCGGAGCTGGAAGTCGCGGTGGATGAAGCGTGGCTCGAACTCCGGCGGATCGGTGCGGAGCAGCGCGAACGCCTCCTCCCAAACCTGCGGGGCGGTCGCCCACGAGGGGACCTCAAACTTCGCCTCCCATGCCCAGGACTGATACCCGCGCACCTCGATGGTCGGCACGACCTCGTGGATGGTGACGAGCACGTCGGCCAGTCGACCCAACGAGGCCGCGTCCACCCGATCGACGTCGACGCGACCTGGGAGCCTGGTCATTAGGTGCGCCGGGTAGCCGCAGATGCGGGCGCTTGCGTCGAGTGCCCGAGATCGAGGTGCAGGGACCGGTGTGCTCGCGAGCATCGCCTGGATCTGACTCTCCCGGGTCGTCAGGCCCTCGCCGTGGGTGCGCCAAGGCTCAAGCGTCATCAGCCGAAGCACGACGTCGTCGCCATCCTGACTCGTCAGCGCCAGCATCGTGGAAGTCCCGCCACCCTCCAGCTCCTGCACCCCCGTGACAGGACCGGTCACCCCTGCGGCCCACGCCAGCGCGGCGGTCACGTCAAGGTCGCCAGCGGTCAGCACACCGGACATTCCATCACTGAGCAGACGGACAGGCCCTCGTGTCGTCGCTCGCGAGCGGCATGGTGGTGCGGACGAGCCTGCCCTACCGGGTTACTGTTGCTGCGCCGGAGGCAGCGTTGTGCACACGCACGCCTTATTGCCGTCCTGGTCGGCGATCACGGTGTATGAGGGCGCCTGGCTGTCATCGACGATGATCCCACCCGCGGTGACGGCGGCGGCGATCCGCTGCTCGGCCACCTCGGGCGGTACCCAAACATCGATGTGGAACCGCTGGCGCGGGGTCTCGTGTTCGTCGCTGTCCTGGAACCACAGGATCGGTACCCGTCCGGTGGCGTCTCGGACGTCGTCGCCGATGGTCCCGCGGCCCCGGGCCTCGGTGCTCCCGGTCAGCAGCGCCGCCCACACCGGGGCGATCGTCGCGGCGTGCGCCGTGTCGAGGGCTAGCTCGATCGTGGTGATCGAGGCCGGGTCGGTGTCGACCGCCTGCTCGGCGGCGATCTCGGTGACCCGTCGCGCGAGGTCGATGTCCTGCTGGGTCACCCATTCCACGACGTGCTCGGTGTCTTCCTTGTCGCGGTAGACGGCGTTGTCGCTGAGCAGCTTGAGATCGACGTACCCGTCGCCCATCGTCACGCGCGGGTGGTGGCCGAGCGCGTCGCCGGCTTCGCCCACTGCGGCGACGAACCGGACGCCGGTGCCGAAGTCGCCGACGACGTAGCGGGCATGGAGTCCCTGACCCAGCTTGCGCCAATCGGTCAGGTTGGCCTCCACGATCTGGTCGCCCGTCAGCATGTCCATGGACGGGACCGTCACACGGGTTCCGGACGGTCGGCGTCCGGAATCTGACTTCGGCTCAGCGACCCCTCCAGCCCGGTCCAGGGGGCCTCTCGGCTCGTA
>JBPCND010000193.1:0-4778 GCA_051001655.1 Nocardioides sp.
CCACCAGAGCTCGACCCTGGACCAGTCCACGGCATGTTTGGCAGGCGACCGCCCCACGGCTCTGTGGACCGTGTCCGCAACCGTCCCGCCCGTCAACACCAAGCGAGGTGTGCGTCCCGCCGCCTGAACGTCGACGAGCCGGGTGAGCAGGCGGGCGCACACCGCCTCGGCGAGAACATCCGCGTTGCGGTGCACCAGCAGCGTCGGGTCTGGCATCAGCGTTTGCTCGGCTTCTTCGCGGTGGAGGGCTTGCGTGGCCTGGGCGTGGCAGTCTCCTCGACGGCTTCGCCCTTCTCGGACAGCGAGGGCGGTGCCGAGGGCGGCTTGTGACCGGCGAGCAGGCACAGCTGCTGCACCGTGTCCTGGTAGATGTCGTCGGTGTCGAGACGACGCAGCTCCTCGGCGAGCAGCTCAGCTGTCTCACGTCGCCGCAGCGCCACCGGTCGGTTGGGTGCGTTGGGGATGGTGAACTCGGCCAGGACACCGTCGGGCCGGGAGATCTCGATGTCACCGCCACCAGTGCCGAGCCGCACGTGGGTGATCCCTGGCCCCTTCGAGATCTTCCGCTCGATGGGAACGCCCAGTCGGTTCGTCAGCCATGCGGTCAACAGGTCGGCGCTGGGGTTGGAACGCTCGGCGGCGACGTCGCCATCCTTCACCTTCGCCGGGTACTGGTCGAGCGCTGCGGCGAGGAGCGCGCGCCACGGGGTCAACCTGGTCCAGGACAGGTCGGTGTTGCCCGGTGCATAGTTCTTCGCCTGGTTCAGCATCGCCTTGGCCCGGCCCCGTGTGACCGTGGCCATGTCAGTGACGCGCCGTTGTGCCAGCTTGCCCAGCGGGTCGCTGGCTGGTTCTTCGGGCGCCCGGCCAGGCCACCAGATCACCACGGGGGAGTCTGGGAGGAGCAGGGGAAGAACGACGCTCTCCGGATGGTTGGCGAGCTGGCCCGACATCCGCAGCAGGACCTGCTCGCCCGCCCCACCTTCGCCGATCTTGATCTCGGCGTCGAGGTTTGCTGCGCCCCGCGCGCCTCGGCGGATGACTCCCAGGATCCGTGCAGGGTGCTCGCGTGAGACGGCGCGGGCCGCCTTGAGGGCGTCGTAGTGGTCACCCTCGTCGGTGACGACGACGAAGGTCATCACCATCCCCATGGTCGGGGAGCCAGCCTTGCGGCGCGCAAGAAGCAGCGCCGAGGCGACTTTGCCCGCGTTCGTGGAGGTCAGTTCGGTAGCGATGGTTCTCCTCAGGGTCTGCGCCAGACACGGCCGTCGCGGGCGAGCATCTCATCGGCGACCGGCGGTCCCCAGGTCCCGGCCGGATAGGGGTCAGGCTTTCCGAGCTCGGCCCAGTACTCGAGAATCGGGTCGAGGATCTGCCAGGACAGCTCGACCTCCTCGTGCTGGGGAAACAGCGGTGGCTCACCGAGCAGCACGTCGAGGATGAGCCGCTCGTACGCCTCGGGGCTCGACTCGACGAAGGCGCCCCCGTACGCGAAGTCCATGTTGACGTCGCGGATCTCCATCGCCGTCCCAGGCACCTTGGAGCCGAAGCGGACCGTGACTCCTTCGTCGGGCTGGACGCGGATGACGAGGGCGTTCTGACCGAGCTCCTCCGTCGCCGTCTTCGAGAACGGGAGGTGCGGAGCCCGATTGAACATCACCGCGACCTCGGTGACGCGTCGTCCGAGCCGCTTGCCGTGGCGCAGGTAGAAGGGAACGCCCGCCCAGCGACGCGTGTCGATCTCGAGCTTGATCGCCGCAAACGTCTCGGTCGTCGATGTCTCGGGGATGTCCTCTTCGTCGAGGAAACCCGTGACCTTCTCGCCCCCGGCCCAGCCGGACACATACTGGCCACGGGCGGTGTGCAGGTCAAGTCGCTCGGGGTGGTGCACGGATCGGAGGATCTTCTGCTTCTCCGTGCGCAGGCTGTGCGCGTCGAACGAGGTCGGCTCCTCCATGGCGACGAGGGCCATCAGCTGCAGCAGGTGGTTCTGGATGACGTCGCGGGCGGCGCCGATGCCGTCGTAGTAGCCGGCGCGACCGCCGATGCCGATGTCCTCGGCCATCGTGATCTGCACGTGGTCGACATAGTTGGCGTTCCAGATCGGCTCGAACAGCTGGTTGGCGAACCGGAGGGCCAAGATGTTCTGCACCGTCTCCTTCCCGAGATAATGGTCGATGCGAAACACCGACTCCGGCGGGAACACCTCGGAGACGGTCGCGTTGAGCTGCTGTGCGCTCTTGAGGTCGTGACCGAACGGCTTCTCGACGACGACGCGCCGCCAGGCGCCGCCGCGGCTCTCGGCGAGCCCATGCTCCTTGAGCTGCCCGATCACGTCGGGGAAGAACTTCGGCGGGATCGACAGGTAGAACGCGTGGTTGCCGGCGGTGCCGCGCTCGCGGTCGAGCTCCTCGATCGTGTCCCTCAGCTGCTCGAAGGCCACGTCGTCCGAAAAGTCCCCCGGCACGAACCGGAACCCCCGCGACAGCTGTCGCCAGACCTCCTCGCGGAAGTCTGTCCGAGAGTGCTCCTTGACCGCATCGTGCACGATCTGCTCAAAGTCCTGCTGGGCCCAGTCGCGGCGTGCGAATCCGACCAGGGCGAAGCCTGGGGGCAGCAGACCACGGTTCGCGAGGTCGTAGACGGCCGGCATCAGCTTCTTGCGCGACAGGTCACCGGTAACTCCGAAGATCACCATCCCGCAGGGTCCCGCGATGACGGGGAGCCGGCGGTCCTGTGGATCCCGCAACGGGTTGTCGGACACCGGTTCGAGTGTCATCGCAACATCGCGAGCAGTCGGGCGACACCCTCACCCGCGTCGGTCAGGTGGAGCCGCAGGACCGGCCGGTTGTGCTCGGCCAGCACCGCGGCGTCTCCCGCCGCCTGCGCCGTGATCAACGACTGGAAGGTGAAGGGCTTGCCGGGGACCGCCACGTCGGCCGGCTCGCCCGAGGTGAGCTGGAGGAAGACCCCCTGTGCCCGACCGCCCTTGTGGTACTGACCGGTGGAGTGCAGGAACCGCGGCCCCCACCCGAAGGTCACAGGGCGCCCGGTACGCCGGGAGAGGGCTGCGCGTACGTCGGTCAGCGCCTTGTCGCGTTGGGCATCGAGGTAGGCCATGACGGCGAGGTAGCCACGGTCGCCGAGCTGGGACAGCAGCGCCTCGACTGCGCCGGCGATGGTATCCGCGGAGCTCAGCAGACCCTGCGAGCCGCGGGCCTCGATGCCGCCTTCGGTGATCTCGGCGGGCTCCTCGTCGGGCTGCTCGTCCAGCAGGCCACGTGCTGCGTTCTTGGCGCTCTCGACATCGGGCTGGTCGAACGGGTTGATGCCGAGCAGCCGCCCCATCACCGCGGTCGCCGTCTCCCAGGTGAGGAACTGGGCGCCGAGAGTGCCCGACACCGTCACCCACGGCTCGCCGACTCCCTCGGGCTGCTTCCCCGCGTCCTCGGAGGCAACCAGGGCGGCCACGACGACGTCGGCGGCGGGCTCGCGCAGCTCCGGACTCGACGCACCTTCGAGGGCGACGGGGAGGACCCCCGTCCCCAGCTTCCCGGTGGACTCGGCGACGAGCTGCTCGGCCCAGTCGGCGAAACCGGAGATGCCGGAGCCGAGGTCGACGATGGCGGCCTTGTCGCGGCCATCACCGCAGGCGAGGGCCGCCGCCAGCACGAGGGCGGGGTTGTCCATCGAGTCGGTGCTCAGCCGTGGCATGACCGCCTCTGCCTCGTCGAGCAGCTCGGCGATGTCGACGCCCGCGAGGCCGGTCGGCACCAGCCCGAACGCGGTGAGCGCGCTGTAGCGGCCACCCACATGAGGATCGGCCAGGAAGACCTTGCGGTAGCCCTGCTCCGTGGCCAGCTTCTCGAGGTCGGAGCCGGGATCGGTGATAACGACGAGCCGGGACGCCGCATCGATGCCCGCGGCCTCGAACGCCGCGACGAAGGCCAGTCGCTGACTGTCGGTCTCGACGGTGCCGCCGGATTTGCTGGACACCACCACGACCGTGCGGGACAGGTCACCACCGGTCGCGCGCCGCACCACGGTGGGGTTGGTGGAGTCGAGGATGGTGAGTGGGACGTCGTAAGTCGCCGAGATGACCTCCGGAGCCAGCGAGGAGCCACCCATCCCGCAGAGGACCACCTGGTCGACGCCTTCTGACCACAGCTGGGCACGGAGTGCGTCGACCTCGGCCAGGAGGGGCCGAGATGATGTCGGCAGCGAGATCCACGACAGCCGGACGGACGCCTCCGACTCGGCGTCCTCGCCCCACAACGTGGGGTCCTGAGCGGCGAGTCTGCTGGCGACAGCGTCGTCCTCCAACGTGGCGAGGCAGTCGTCGTACGACGCCGACGTGGTGACGGTGAGCTCGCGCCTCACTTGCTGCCCTCGACGTCCGGGTCACCCTCGAGGGCCGCCTCGACGGTGTCCTGCAGCTCCTTCCACGACGCGGCGAACTTGTCGACGCCCTCGTCCTCGACGGCTTGCACCATCTCGTCGTACGACACCCCGACCTTCTCGAGCCGGTCGATCACCTGCTGTGCGTCGTCGTAGTTGGGGGTCACGGTGTCGCCGGTGATGTCGCCATGGTCGGCGGTGGCGTCGATGGTGGCTTCAGGCATGGTGTTGACCGTGTCGGGCGCGACAAGCCCATCGACATACATGGTGTCGGGCAGGTCCGGGTCCTTGACGGAGGTCGACGCCCACAGCGGCCGCTGCCTGTGGGCGCCGGCTGCCTCCAGCGCCGACCAGCGGTCCGAGCTGAAGACGTCCTCGAA
>JBPCND010000194.1:0-6504 GCA_051001655.1 Nocardioides sp.
ACCCGCTCTCGCCCCGTCGACCGGAGTCAGCAGATGGCGGCGCAGTCACCCGGTTGGGCTGGGACGGCTCCGAGGGCGTGACCGACGGCGACGGTGACGGCACTGGCTGCGGCTCCCGGCCGGCGAACCAGTCACGCGCCGGACGCCCCCACATCATGGTGGCCGCGAACGCGACCAGGATGGCCAACGCCCCGCCGGTGACCGGCGAGGTGACCAGCAACCCTCCGGCCGCGATGCTGAAGCCGATGCGCGCGCCGTGATGACGCTGGAAGACGTAGACCGCCAGCACCGCAGCTGTCGCGGCCAGGGCACCGTTGAGGAAGACCAAGCCGCGCAACACCTCGACGACCCCGCCGGGAGTCAGCCCGAGGCCGTTGCCCGGAGGCTGAGCCAGGAACTCGGCGATCGACGTACGCATCTCCACCGACCGGATCCGGGTGAGGGCGTCGAAGAGCGAGAACACCAGCAGCACGCTGGACACCACGCCCACCCCGGCTGCCATCGTGACCTGGCGGGGACGGGGCGGCAACTTCGACTCAGCCATGCCGCTCATTCCACCACGTCTGGGCTCAGGCGAGGCTGAGCGATTCGCCGGAGGGATCGACGTCCACCGTCACCGTCGACCCGTCAAGCACCCGACCTGCGAGCAGCAGGCGGGCCAGCGGGTCCCCGATGGACGACTGCACCAGGCGCCGCAGCGGCCGCGCACCGTAGGCCGGGTCATAGCCTGTCCGGGTCAGCCACTCGCGAGCGGCCGGCGAGACCTCCACCGTGATCCGGCGGGAGGTCAGCCGGCGTCCCAGCTCGGCGATCTGCAGGTCGACGATGTGCGAGAGCTCCTCCGGGGTCAGCGCGTCGAACATGACGATCTCGTCGAGGCGGTTGAGGAACTCCGGCTTGAATGCCTGCCGTACCACCGCCATCACCGAGTCGTGCTTGACCTCCTGCTCGAGCGTGGGGTCGACGAGGTACGTCGAGCCGAGGTTCGAGGTGAGGATCAGCACCACGTTGCGGAAGTCGACCGTGCGCCCCTGGCCGTCGGTGAGCCGACCGTCGTCGAGGACCTGCAGCAAGATGTCGAAGACCTCCGGGTGCGCCTTCTCCACCTCGTCGAGGAGCACGACGCTGTACGGGCGCCGCCGGACCGCCTCGGTCAGCTGTCCACCCTCCTCGTAGCCGACGTATCCCGGCGGCGCACCGACGAGCCGTGAGACGCTGTGCTTCTCGGAGTACTCGCTCATGTCGATCCGGACGATTGCCCGCTCGTCGTCGAAGAGGAAGTCGGCCAGCGACTTGGCCAGCTCGGTCTTGCCGACACCGGTGGGGCCCAGGAAGAGGAACGACCCGGTCGGCCGGTCCGGGTCGGAGATGCCGGCACGGGAGCGTCTTACGGCATCCGAGACCGCCGCAACGGCCGTCTGCTGGCCGATCAGCCGATCGCCCAGCACTTCCTCCATCCGCAGCAGCTTGGCGGTCTCGCCCTCGAGCAGCCGGCCGGTCGGGATGCCGGTCCAGGCCTCGACGACATCGGCGATCTCTTCGGCTCCGACCTCCTCGCGGACCATCCTGTCCGCGGACTCGGCAGCCTCCGTCGCGGCAGTCAGCTCCTGCTCGAGCCCCGGGATCTTGCCGTAGAGGATCTCGCTCGCGCCGCCGAGGTCTCCCTCACGCTGGAGCCGGTCGGCCTGGGAGCGGAGCTGGTCGACCTGCTCACGCAGCTCGCCGATCCGGTCCAGTGAGTGCTTCTCGAGGTCCCACCGTGCCTCGAGACCCCGCAGGGTCTCCTCCCGATCTGCCATGTCCGCCCGCAGCTTGCCGAGCCGGTCCCGGGACGCCACGTCACTCTCCCGGGCGAGCGCGAGCTCCTCCATCTTCATCCGGTCGACCGAGCGCCGGAGCTGGTCGATCTCCACCGGTGAAGACTCGATCTCCATCCGGAGACGCGACGCAGCCTCGTCAACGAGGTCGATCGCCTTGTCCGGCAGCTGCCGCCCGGTGATATAGCGGTCCGACAGCATCGCCGCGGCGACGAGGGCGGCATCGGAGATCGTCACCCGGTGATGGGCTTCGTACTTCTCCTGCAGGCCGCGCAGGATCGCGACCGTGTCCTCCACCGATGGCTCGCCGACGAACACCTGCTGGAACCGGCGCTCGAGCGCCGGGTCCTTCTCGATCCGCTGACGGTACTCGTCGAGCGTGGTGGCGCCGATCATCCGCAGCTCTCCGCGGGCCAGCATCGGCTTGAGCATGTTCCCGGCATCCATCGCGGAGTCACCGCCGGCGCCGGCACCCACGACCGTGTGCAGCTCGTCGATGAACGTGATCACCTGTCCCGCCGAGTCCGCGATCTCGCCCAGGACCGCCTTGAGCCGCTCCTCGAACTCGCCGCGGTACTTCGCTCCCGCCACCATGGCGGCGAGGTCGAGCGAGAGGACCCGACGACCCTTGAGCGAGTCGGGGACGTCGCCGTCGACGACGCGCTGGGCGAGCCCCTCGACGACGGCGGTCTTGCCGACGCCGGGTTCACCGATGAGGACCGGGTTGTTCTTGGTGCGGCGCGAGAGCACCTGGATGACCCGGCGGATCTCGGAGTCGCGGCCGATGACCGGGTCGAGCTTTCCCTCGCGCGCGGCGGCGGTCAGGTCGACGGCGTACTTCTCGAGTGCCTGGTAGGTCGACTCCGCGTCCTGGCTGGTCACCCGTCCGGACCCACGCACGGTGGTGAGAGCACCGCGCAGCGCCTCCGCAGTCGCGCCGCTGGAGGTGAGCACCGTCCGGGCCGGGCTGTCCACCGTCGCCAGGGCGATGAGCAGGTGCTCGGTGGAGACGTAGTCGTCCTTGAGGTCGGCCGCAGCGTCGGAGGCCTTGGCGAGCACCTGGAGGGCTGCTCGGGAGTACGACGGCGCTCCCACCGTCGTGCCGGAGGCGGCGGGCAACCGGTCCAGCTCCGCCCGGGCGGCCGACGCCACCTGTGCCGCGTCGACGCCGGCGCCTTCGAGCAGCGGGCCGGCGATGCCCTCGGGCTGCACCAGCAGCGCCGTCAGCAGGTGCAGCGCCTCGACCTGGGCGTGTCCGGTGGACGCCGCACGCTGGATCGCGTCGTTGATGGCGTGCTGGCTGCGGGTCGTGAACTTCGAAGCATCCATATGGCTGGGGTCTCTTCCGGGGACAGGGGGCCGAGCTTCGTCAGAAGCGGCCTCGGCGCCAGACCGTGACGGCATGCCCGATATCGGGTGACCGAACGGCAGGCAGGTTCTTGGTGCTGGTGGTGTTCTGGACGGTGGTGCGGAGCAGCCGACCGGCAGCGGCCAGGTCTGTCTCCAGCTCGACGACCCGCTCACGCAGTGCGTCCACCTGGTGCTCGAGCTGGAGAATGCGACGCACGCCCTCGAGACCGATCCCCGCCGCGGTCAGCTCGGCGACCTCGCGGAGCAGCTCGATGTCGTGCCAGGAGTAGCGTCGCCCACCACCGCCGGAGCGACCCGGCGACACGATGCCGAGACGGTCATAGGACCGCAGCGTCTGCGCGTGCAGGCCGGTGAGCTCGGCGGCGATGCTGATGACGTAGACCGCGACGTCGGGGCCGGGCTGACCGAAGCGGCCGAGGCGGTCCGGCCGGCCCCCGGTCACCGGGATCCCCCCGGTCATCGAGAGCCCCCTGCCTCGAACAGCCGGGCCCGGAGGTCGCGCTCCCCGACAGCCGCTTTGAAGGTCTCGAGGGCGGTGCGGGCCTGCGCGTCGAGGCTGGGCGGCACCTGCACCTCGATGGTGACCAGGAGGTCACCGGTGCGAACGACGCCGTGGGCGTCCTTGCCCTGGACCCCTTTGCCACGCACCCGGAAGGTTCGTCCGTTGGGTGTGCCGGGGGGCAACCTCACCGTCACCGGCGGTCCTCCCAGGGTGGGCACCTTGACCTCGGCGCCGAGCGCGGCCTCGTGGAAGGCGACCGGCACGGCCAGGGTCAGGTTGTCCCCACGGCGTCCGAAGACCGAATGGTCCGAGACGTTGACGACGACGAAGAGGTCGCCGGCCGGCCCGCCTCGCTCCCCGTTGGCACCCTTGCCCCGCAGCCGGATCCGTTGGCCGTCCTTGACGCCGGCCGGGATCCGGGCCGACACGCTGCGGTTCGACAGGCCGCGGCCGGACCCGTGGCAGGTCGGGCACGGGTCGTCAACGACCAGACCACGGCCGGCGCAGGCACGACAGGTCTCGTTCATCGTGAAGGCACCCCCGACGGAGGCGGCACGGATGCCCACGCCCTCACACTCCGGACAGACCCGAGGGACGGTTCCGGACCGCGCTCCGGTGCCCGAGCAGTCCGGACACGGGGCGTCGGAGGAGAGCCGCAGTGAGACGGTGACGCCCACGATCGAGTCGGCGAACCCGATCGTCGTCTCGGTCTCCAGGTCGGCCCCGCGCCGGGGAGCTGCCTGCCTGGTGCCACGTCCGGCGCCACCACCGAACACCGTCCCGAACAGGTCGTTGATCCCGCCCGAACCCGTGGTTCTACCCGCCCCGCCGCCGAAGAGGTCGTTGATGTCGAACGTACCGGCTGACCCGCCGGCTCCGGCGAACGGCCCGAACCCGCCGCCGGCCAGGGAGCGCATCTCGTCGTACTTCTGACGCTTGTCGGGGTCGCCGACCACGTCGTAGGCCTCGGCGACCGTCTTGAACCGGTCTTCGGCGGCCTGGTCACCGGGGTGTGAGTCGGGATGGTTGGCGCGGGCGAGCTTGCGGTAGGCCTTCTTGATGTCGTCGGTAGACGCCTCCTTGGCGACACCGAGGACCTTGTAGAAGTCCTTGGTCGCCCAGTCAGAGCTGGTCATCGGCCCTCCTCTCCGGTGAAGTGGTGCCCGAGCTCGGGTCAGGCCTCGTCGACCGCCGGCTCGGGGTCGACGACGGTGACCCGAGCCGGGCGTACGACGCGCTCTCCGATCTGGTAGCCAGCGGTCACGATGTCACGGCAGGTGGTGGTCGTGACGTCCGCTGAGTGCGCATGCAGGAGCGCCTCATGGAACCGGGGGTCGAACTCGTCCCCAGAGACACCGAACCTGGTCAGACCCTGTGCCGCGACGATGCCCTCGAGTGCGTCCGCGACCGCTTTGAAGCCGCCTTCGAGCTCGCCGTGCTCACGAGCCCGGTCGATGTCGTCGAGCACCGGCAGCAGCGCCGACAGCACGGCGTACTTCGCGTTCTCCAGGACCAGTCCCCGGTCCCGGTCGACCCGCCGTTTGTAGTTGACGTACTCGGCCTGCAGTCGCTGCAGGTCCTCGGTCAGCGCGGCCACCCTTGTGTGGGCGTCGGCCAGGTCGGCCAGCAGGTCCGTCGGCGACTCGGCTGCGACGTCGCCGACCTGCTCACCGGACCCGGCCAGACCGGCGTGGTCCGGGGTCTCCGGATCCTGCCGTCCCGGACCTTCGGTGGTCTCCTGGGACCGGTCGGTCTCGGCGTCGGACGACGCCTGCCCGTCGGCGGGGAAGCGGTCCTCGGTCACCTGTCGTCGCCCTCTCGCGGCCCGGACCCGTCGGACCCGTCGGACTCGCCGGACCCGTCGGACCGGGCGGGCTCGTTGGACTCGTCTGGCTCGTCGACGAGCTCCGCATCGACGACGTCGTCGTCGGCGTCGCCGGTGCCGGTGGTGCCCCCGGCCGCTGCGGCGTCCGCCTCGCCGGCGGCGTACATCGCGGCGCCCATCTTCTGGCTGGACTCGCTGACCTTGGCCAAGGCAGCCGCGATCGCCTGGTCCGCGTCCTCGTCGGTGCCCTCGAGGGCGGACTTGAGCGCGTCGACGTCGGCCTGGACCTCGGTCAAGATGTCGTCGGGGACCTTGTCGCCGTTCTCGGCAAGGAACTTCTCGGTCGAGTAGACGACTCCGTCGGCCTGGTTACGGGTCTCGACGGCCTCCTTGCGCAGCCGGTCCTCCTCGGCGTACTGCTCGGCGTCCTTGACCATCTTGTCGATGTCGTCCTTGGACAGTGCCGAGCCGCCGGTGATCGTCATCGACTGCACACGGCCGGTGCCTCGGTCCTTGGCGGAGACGTGCACGATGCCGTTGGCGTCGATATCGAAGGTGACCTCGATCTGCGGGACGCCGCGCGGTGCCGGCGGCAGGCCGGTGAGTTCGAAGTTGCCGAGCGGTTGGTTCTGGGCCGCCATCTGCCGCTCGCCCTGGTAGACCTGAATCATCACCGAAGGCTGGTTGTCATCGGCCGTCGTGAACACCTCGGAGCGCTTGGTGGGGATCGTGGTGTTGCGCTCGATGAGGCGGGTCAGCACCCCACCCTTGGTCTCGATCCCGAGGCTCAGCGGGGTCACGTCGAGGAGCAGCATGTCCTTGACCTCGCCCTTGAGCACCCCGGCCTGCAGCGCGGCGCCCACGGCCACGACCTCGTCGGGATTGACGCCCTTGTTGGGCTCCTTGCCGCCGGTGAGCTCCGTGACCACATCGGCCACGGCGGGCATCCGGGTGGAACCGCCGACCAGGATCACGTGGTCGATCTGCGA
>JBPCND010000195.1:0-3301 GCA_051001655.1 Nocardioides sp.
GATCGGCGGCGTGTCCGTGCTGGCATCGGAGACCTTCGAGACGACCGGACCGTCGAGGCGGCCGGCGGTCCAGGTCGGTGACCCGTTCATGGAGAAGCTGCTCATCGAGTGCACGCTCGAGATCTTCGCCGCGGACCTCGTGGTCGGCATCCAGGACCTCGGCGGCGCCGGCCTGTCCTGCGCAACCTCCGAGCTCGCCTCGGCCGGCGACGGAGGCATGCACGTCTGGCTCGACCGGGTGCCGCTCCGGGACTCCTCGCTGGCGCCCGAGGAGATCTTGCTGAGCGAGTCACAGGAGCGGATGATGGCCGTCGTGACGCCCGCCGACGTCGACCGGTTCCTGGAGATCTGCGCCAAGTGGGACGTCGACGCCACCGTCGTCGGCGAGGTCGACGAATCGGGGCGGCTCACCATCGAGTGGCACGGTGAGACCGTCGTCGACGTCCCCCCTCGATCGGTCGCGCACGACGGTCCGACGTACGACCGTCCCTTCGTCCGGCCCGACTCGCAGGACGTCCTCCAGGCCGATGGCGCGGAGCGGCTCGTGCGCCCCGCCTCCGGCGAGGGGCTCCGCGACACTTTGCTGCGGCTCGCCGCGAGCCCCAACCTGTGCGACAAGTCCTGGATTACCGACCAGTACGACCGCTCCGTCCAGGGCAACACCGTCCTCGCGCAGCCGGAGGACTCCGGGATGATCCGCGTCGACGAGCAGACCAATCTCGGCGTCGCCGTGTCGACCGACTGCAACGGCCGCTTCGCGCTGCTCGACACCTACGCCGGTGCCCAGCTGGCCCTCGCCGAGGCCTACCGCAACGTCGCGACGACGGGAGCCCGGCCACTCGCGGTCAGCGACTGCCTCAACTTCGGTTCACCCGAGGACCCCGCGGTGATGTGGCAGCTCGCCGAGGCCACCCGCGGGCTGGCCGACGGCTGCGCGGCGCTCGGCGTCCCGGTGACCGGGGGCAACGTCAGCCTGTACAACCAGACCGGTGACACAGCCATCCTGCCGACCCCGGTGGTCGCCGTGCTCGGCGTGATCGACGACGTCAACCGTCGGACGCCGTCGGGGTTCCGCGCCGAGGGTCAACAGATCTACCTCCTCGGGACGACCCGCGACGAGCTGTCCGGGTCCGAGTGGGCCGATGTCGTGCACGGCCACCTCGGCGGGCTCCCGCCGGTGGTCGACCTCGCTGCGGAGAAGGAGCTCGCTGACATCCTCGTCGACGCCTCTCGCGACGGGCTGGTCGACGCCGCGCACGACCTCTCCGACGGGGGGCTGGCCCAGGCGCTCGTGGAGTCCTGCCTGCGCAACGACGTGGGCGCACGGGTGTGGCTGCCCGAGCACCTCGACCCGTTCGTCGCGCTGTTCAGCGAGTCGGCCGGTCGCGCGATCGTGGCCGTGCCGCGCTCGGAGGAGGCCCGGTTCACCGAGCTGTGCAGCGCGCGAGGCTTTCCCCATGCCCGGATCGGCATCACCGGCGGCACCGGCGCGGACGCCGTACTCGAGGTCCAGGAGCAGTTCGCCGTCCCGCTGGCGGAGGTCCGGGCCGCCTGGGCCGCCACCCTCCCCACCCCCCTCGCCTAAAACCCCGATTCGTCGGCGGTTTATGGGGGGTTTTGCGGAGGCGGACCGCAGACGAATCGGGTTTAGCGGGTGCCGGCGCGAAGCAGGTCCCAGACGGACTCGGTGACGACACCGGTCTGGGGGAGGTCATGGTCGCGCTGGTAGGTCTTGACCGCCGCGGTGGTGCGCACCTCGAACACGCCACTCACCGGCAGCCGGGCGACGTCGGCAGCGTTGAGCGAGCGCTGCAGTCGCCGAACGGCCCGTGAGGCGGAGCCGTACTTCATCAGGGGGTAGCCCTTCCCGCGCACGAGGAGGGCCGTCCACGTACGGCGGCTCACCGCCCCACCCGACTTGATCCCGGTCTCGGTCCGGTAGACCCGAGCCGCGTCGCGGGTCGCCGTGTCGTAGACGCCGGTCACCGGTCCGTCGTACCCGCCGCCTCGGGAGAGCAGGCACTGAGCGGCCTCGACGAGCGGCCCCTCGGAACCGACCCGCATCCGGGGGTAGTCCGCGAAGTCCACGCCGACCCCGCCGCACAGGGACCTGGCTGGGCGGGCGACCGAGCCGGTGCCAAGGTCGAGGAAGTTGCTGTCGATGTTGATCCGGACGCCGCCCCAGGTCTCGTCGTGTCCGCCGCGATACTGGTGCACCCGTCGGTGCGGCATCCAGGAGCTGTCGCGGACGTAGTCGGAGTAGACGTCGTCGCGGCCGTTCCAGTCGGCGATCCAGACCTGGTCGGGCATGGCGTACCTGCCCGGCCGGCTCGTCTGGGCGTCATCGAGCATCTTCACCCCGGACGCAGCGCTGGAGTAGATGCCCGAGACGAAGTCGAGGGCGTGCAGCTTGTTGGTCCATGCGGACAGGAAGCTCAGCGCCGACTCACGACAGTCGGTAGGAGAGATGTCGAAGGCCTCGAGGTCGTACCAGAGCGTGCTGCCGGAGGCCAGGCCGAGCTGGGTCGCGCGTGCCACGGTCTTCGCGGCTTCGGCACGTCCCTGCCGGCGGGCCTTGCCGTAGCTCTTCGCGGGGTCCGGGCTGATCCGGACCTGCTGCAGATAGCGGTCCCGGGTCGTGCACCAGGCCTGCGGCCCCAGGGTGATCGGCAGCAGCCGCCAGCCGTTGTCGAGCCGGGTGGAGATCCAGGTCGGGGTCAGGTTCGGTTGGCTCGTGCAGGCGCGGGAGTCGCCGGAGATGTAGATGCCGACCGCCCAGAACGGTGAGCTGCGCAGCCACGCGTCCATCGCCGCTTGGTCGGGGGCCAGGCACTGGTCGAAGCCGTAGCCGGTGAAGTTCCCCGGCGTGGCGACGTTGGCGGCGTGCGCTGGTGCCGCCGAGCCCAGGCCCGCCGCGAGGACGAGGGCGAGCAGGACGGGGGTGAGACGTCGCGCGAGCCGCGAACGAAGTGGCATGAAGGACTCCCGATAGTCGGTGAACAGGAGTCACTCTATTCACAACATCCTCAGTCGTCACAGGATAGGGAAAAGCCGGTCACGTCCGGTCCGCCGGAGATCCAGCCCGCCGGCGCCTCGACATCGCTCGGCCGGTCGGCGGCGGCGGCCGGGTCAGGCAGACTGCTCGGGTGCCCGTACGCCTGCGCCCAGCCGACCCGGATCTCGTCGCTGCCGCCATGTCGCGCTTCCGTGCCGGCGGCCGCGACCCGGCCGACCTGCGCCTGCTGACCAAGCACCTCCTCGCCGTCCTGGTCGCGCGGGCACCGGGCGGCGCAGTCGAGGT
>JBPCND010000196.1:0-7233 GCA_051001655.1 Nocardioides sp.
GGGCACGATCAAGCGGCACAGCGAGGAGCAGAAGGATCTGCTCGCTCGCGCGTTCGCGCCGCTGCCCGACGGGCGCGGCCGTGAGGACTACTGAGACCGACGTGTATTTCACCGACCGGGGCATCGAGGAGCTCGAGAGGCGACGCGGCGACGAGGAGGTCACCCTGGCCTGGGTGGCCGACCGACTGCAGGAGTTCACCGACCTCCACCCGGACCTCGAGCCTGCCGTCGAGCGGCTGGCCACCTGGCTGGCACGGCTCGAAGACCCTGACGACTGAGTAGCAGTACGGCTGACACGGCCCCGCCCATGGCTCACCCTTCGAACTATGCGCCGACGTCGATGGCTTCCAGCCCTGGTCCTGGGTTGCGCCCTGCTCACGTTCCTCAACGGTGTGGTGGTCGGGTACGGCAGTATCTGGCTGCAGTTCTTCGGTGAGCAGGCGGATCGCGAGGACTACCTCATGTCGTTCGGTGGGTACGCCGCAGCCGCCCTCGTCTTGTTGATCGGACTGTTCTCGCTCGTGCGTCTGGGCACCGCGCAGTGGGCGGTCGCGGGAGTAGCCGTCCTGACAGCCCTGCTCGCGGTCCTGGCGATCTCCAGCCTCACCCACGGGCTGGCGCTGTCCGAGGAGCACAGCCCCTACCAGCACTGGTGGGACGGCGCCGGGGGGGTCGTCTTCCTCCCCTGGGCCTGGCTTCCCGTCGCCCTGGGCCTGCTGGCCGCGGTCGGGCGAGGGCCGCGGTCCGTCTCTACTGCGGACGTCAGCGGGTGAGCACGATCTTGCCGAACACGTCGCCGGACTCCAGGGCGCCGAGGCCGTCGCGGGCGTCCGCCATGGGCAGGGTGCGGTCGATGACCGGGCGGGTGCCCGTCGCGTCCAGGAAGCGCATCAGCGACGCGAGCTCGCCGCGCGTCCCCATGGTCGAGCCGATCACCCGGAGCTGAAGGAAGAAGATGCGGGTCAGCCCGGCGTCCTCGAGCTTGGCGCCGGAGGTGGTGCCACTGGTGACCAGCGTGCCGCCCGGCCGCAGCGAGCGGATGGAGTGCAACCAGGTCGCCTGGCCGACGGTCTCCATCACCGCGTCGACTGTCGTGGGCAGCCGTTCGCCAGTCTCGTAGACCTCGTGCGCACCGAGCTCGAGCGCCTTGGCGCGCTTCGCCTCGTCGCGACTGGTCGCGAGCACCTGGAGGCCGCCGGCCGCGCCGAGCGTGATCAACGCGGTTGCGACGCCGCCACCGGCACCCTGCACCAGGACCGTGTCCCCGGGCTTGCAGCCGCCCTGGACGTAGAGCATCCGGTAAGCCGTCAGCCACGCGGTCGGCAGGCAGGCAGCCTCCTCGAACGACAAGGACGCCGGCTTGGGCACCACGTTGCCGACCGGGACCGCCACCTGGTCGGCGAAGGTTCCCTGGTAGCGCTCGGACAGCAGGGACCGCCGCGGGTCGAGGGTCTCGTCGCCACCCGTCCAGGACGGGTCGCTGATGACGGCGTGCACGACGACCTCGTGGCCGTCGCGGTCCAGACCCGCGGCATCGCAGCCGAGGATCATCGGCAGCCTCTCCTCCTTCAGCCCCACCCCGCGGAGGGAGAAGAGGTCGTGGTGGTTGAGCGAAGCGGCCTTGACGGTGACGGTGGTCCAGCCGTCGGGAACGGTCGGCTCGGGGCGCTCTCCGACCACCAGGCCGCTCAGCGGGTCGTCGGAGGAGAAGGACTCGGCGTAGACGGCGAACATGCGCACGACGTTAGCGGGCAGGCCGGGCCCCGAGACCGAGGGGTTGGCGGCACACTCGTCGACATGCCGCTCGCCGTGCACCACATCGTCATCGACGCCCAAGACCTGACCGGCCTGGCCTCGTTCTGGGCGCAGGCCCTCCGCTGGCAGATCCTCTCCGTACGCGACCGGGAGGTGGTCATCGGCCCGGACGAGACCGCGCCGATCGGCATCTGCTTCATGCCGGCGCCGGAGGCGAAGCAGGTCAAGAACCGGCTGCACCTCGACCTGACCACGGTCGCCGAGGACCGGGACGTCGAGATCGAGCGGCTGGTGGCGCTGGGTGCCACCCACGCCGACGGGGGGCAGACTGGCATGGAGTCCGGGACGGTCCTCGCCGACCCCGAGGGCAACGAATTCTGCGTGGTGCGGCCGAAACGGACGCTGGTCGGCTGAGCCGGCGCCTGATCTCAGCGGCGGGCGACGCCGTCGCGGCGCGCGGCCGCCGCGACCGCGGCCGACACGGCCGGGCCGACACGGGGGTCGAAGGGTGAGGGGATGATGAGCTCCTCGGTGAGGTCGGGGCCCACCAGGTCGGCGAGGGCCTCGGCCGCCGCGAGCTTCATGCCCTCCGTGATCGCGCTGGCGTGCGCGTCGAAGGCGCCCCGGAAGATGCCGGGGAACGCCAGCACGTTGTTGATCTGGTTGGGGAAGTCCGAGCGGCCGGTCGCCACGACGCGTGCGTAGCGGCGGGCTACCTCGGGCAGCACCTCGGGGACCGGGTTGGCCAGGCCGAAGATGATCGCCTCGGGCGCCATCGTGGCCACGATCTCCTCCGGGACGGTGCCGCCTGAGACACCGATGTAGACGTCGGCGCCCGCCATCGCGTCCGCGAGCGTCCCGGTGCGGTCGAACGTGTCGGCGGTGACCCGGGCCAGCGCCGCCTTGACTGGTGTCAGGTCGGCACGCCGCGAGTTGAGGACTCCTTGCCTGTCCAGGACCGCGAGGTCCAGGACCCCGGCGCCGAGCAGGATCTTCGCGACCGCCACCCCCGCCGCGCCAGCGCCGGAGATCACCATGCGGGTGCTGGCGGCGTCGCGCCCGGTCAGTCGCAGCGCGTTGGTGAGGGCGGCCAGCGCGACGACAGCGGTGCCGTGCTGGTCGTCATGGAAGACCGGGATGTCGAGCATCGCCTTGAGCCGGTCCTCGATCTCGAAGCAGCGGGGCGCCGAGATGTCTTCGAGGTTGATGCCTCCGAAGCTCGGCGCCAGCCGGGCGACCGTCTCGATGATCTCCTCGACGTCGGTGGTCGCGAGGCAGATCGGCACCGCGTCGACGCCCCCGAACTGCTTGAACAGGACCGCTTTGCCCTCCATCACCGGCATCGCGGCGGCCGGCCCGATGTCGCCGCGCCCCAGCACGGCCGTGCCGTCCGTCACGACCGCGACCGTATTCGGAACCCAGGTGTAGTGCTGGGTCATGCCGGGGTCGGCCGCGATCGACTCACAGACCCGGGCCACGCCGGGCGTGTAGGCGAGCGAGAGCTCGTCCCTACCGGTCAGCGCGACCGTCGAGACGGTCTCCATCTTGCCGCCCACATGCAGATCGAACACGGGGTCGCCGGCGAACGGGTGGGAGTCGACCACGGTCCGGAGTCTCCCACAGCACGGCTCACAGCGAGCGGGGGGAAGGCCACAGCCGCGCGCGGACGACCGCGACGATCTCGGTGTCCGGGATGGGACCACGGTGTCGCGAATCCACGCCGGCCCCGGGGTTGTCGCTCAGCAACCACCAGGCACGCACCCCCGAGCGCGAGGTGCGCGGCTCGACGGCCCGTTTGACCACCAGGCTGCCGTCTGGGAAGCGGGCCAGCACCAGCGCGCCGGGGCGTACGTCGGCGCCGTACCGCACCAGCAGCCGGTCGCCCGGACGCAGCAGCGGCAGCATCGAGTCACCGCGGACCCGGGCCGTCCCGATGGCCCTGCCCAGGGGTGTAGCGGCGTCCGTCACGGGCGGTAGTGTCGCAGGGACTCAGCAGCGTCACCCGACCGAGAGGACTACACCCCATGCTTTCGCGACTGTTCGCCCCCACAATCGAGGTGTCGGCTCACTGCGACCTGCCGTGCGGCGTCTACGATCCCGCCCAGGCGCGCATCGAGGCGGAGTCGATCAAGGGCATCATCGCCAAGGTCGCCGACAACGACGACGCAGACTTCCGCACCCGCGCGGTGCTCATCAAGGAGCAGCGCTCCGAGCTGGTCAAGCATCACCTGTGGGTGCTGTGGACCGACTACTTCAAGCCCCCGCACTTCGAGAAGTATCCCCAGCTGCACCAGCTCTTCAACGAGGCCACCAAGCTCGCCGGCGCCTCGGGCACCAAGGGCGAGCTGGACGCCGGCAAGGCCGACGAGCTGCTGGCCAAGATCGACGAGATCGCCGAGATCTTCTGGGAGACCAAGAAGGCGTGACGCTCGCCGCAGGCCGCTGACCTGGGCTTTTATACGTTGGAAGCCCCCTCAGTCCGCAGGGAGTCCGCAAGAATACTGAGGGGTGGCGTCCATCACCTTCCGGGTCCGGTCCTCGTCACCGGGCCACAGGTGTGCGTAGGTCCGCAGGGTGATCACCGCGGACGCGTGACCTAAAACCGTCTGCACCTGCTTGACCGAGGCCCCGCCGCGATGAGCGCCGAGGCGAAGAAGTGCCGGAGGCTGTGCGCCGTCACGTCGACGCCGACAGCGGTCGCCGCGGCGGTCGCGGTCGATCTGGTCTTACTGATGGGTATCAAGTTGCGGTTGGCGACCGCCGTTGCCCACGCCATCCCCTCTGGGTTCGGCACCGCTGCGCGGTCCAGCCTGTTGGCGGCCTCACGGATCTTCATCATCAGCGAGTCGCCGGCCTCCTGGAGAGCTCGTCCGCGTCGTAGGCTTCGCGGCCGACGGCGACGATCTGCTGCGCCCTGGCCAGCCAGTCACTCAGATGCAGGAACTCCTTCGCGGTCCGGTGCTCCATCACAACGGCACCGCCTCGCGCAGCACGTCGTCGTCAAAGCCGGGCTCGAGGCCGCCGTAGCCGACCAGGTCCACCGACCGACCCACGACCCGCGCGAGCAGCGCCTGGAGATCGGTCACGTCCTCAATCGTCGCTCCCGCGGGAGGACGCATGAGCAGGTCGATGTCGGAGTCGGGGCGCGAATCTCCACGAGCGACGGACCCGAAGACCGCGAGCTCGGTGAAGCGCCTCTCTCGCCAGCGAGCTCCTTCAAGACCGGGGCGGCGGCCTCGATCAAGTAGCCGGGTCCGCCGTGACGGCCGACTTGGCCTGCTGACTGACGGCCGGCTGACTGATACCGAGCCAGTTCGCGATCTCGCGTTGACTCAGCCCCGTCGCAAGCAAGGCGGTACTCCGCGATCAGTCCCATAAGGCACCCTTATAGTTTTCTGCCGCGGCCAATGGTGCGTGCGACACAGAGTCGTCCGTGCGTGCGGTCCCCGGGTATCGGCTGCGAGGAAGACTTCCGGCGAATCGTTATGAATCCGTACCGCCCGCGCCCATCGGCTTTACCGGGCGGATCGCAGCATCAGAGCGGCTGTAGCTGTGCTGGCGGTCGGCGTGCCCCTACAGCAGGGGTGTGGGCCGGCCCCGGCGGGTTCATCGACGGGCGGGCCTGTCGGACCAACGCGGCGTACGTTTCACTAGACGTGAGAGGGGCGACCACGATGACGTCGGACTTCGATTCCTACCTCGACACGCTCCGGTCCTCGCGGGCGGTTCGGAGGGCCGTCGCCGAGCACAACACCATCGTCAAGACCTGGGAACGCCTCGATGCCGTCGTCGAGGTCAAGCGATGGCGGGCGCGACGCGCGTGGACAGAAAGCAGGGCGGCGCCCAGCACACGACACACCCACGGCGCTGCCAAGCGCCGGTGGGGCAGCGCGTTCTCCGGGGACCCCTGACTGAGACTCCCTGAAGCCGACGGCAACTCGCGACGCGCAACCGGACTCTCGGCTCCCTCTTCAGAGGTGACGCCTTCTGGGTTGCCCTCGTCGATGTTGGCAGGGTTCACCCAGCAATCAGGCAGGATTCGGTGATCCCGAGATCCGTGGCGATCCGGCGAGCCTCTTTCATGAAGACGAGCTAACTCGACCGCCCTATGACGAAACTCCGGGCGGGGTGTGCCTGCAGGTCCTCCACCCCCGACTGCCACGAGCAATGATTCAGGCACGCCTACAACGAGACAAGAAGGCCTGAGCGAGGGTGGCGGAGCCGCATCGCTCAGGTCCTCGACGTCTCAAGGTGGACCGAGCGGAGCGAGGAACGGCACCGTTCTCCGCAACCAGAGAGGCCGGGCTTCCCGCGAGGGAGGCCCGGTCTTCCTTATGCTGCACCCATCGCACAACGGCACAAAGGACGGGCGCCATGACACAGGAGTCGTCGCAGGAGTCTTCATCCGCGACCCCCACGGCCGGCGACGGCCGCCGCCCCGACGTCGAGCTGCGGCTGCCGGCGGACAGCGCCTACGTGTCGGTGCTGCGGACGACGACCGCCGGGCTGGCCGCCCGACTGGACTTCACCATCGACGACATCGAGGACCTGCGGATGGCCGTCGGCGAGGCGAGTGCGCTGGTGCTGCCGGAGGCAGACGACCGCTCCGACCTGGTCTGCCGGTTCCACATGGCTCCCGGCCGGCTGACGGTGACCGTCACCGTCGCGGCTTCCCACGCACCCACGGTCGACTACGACAGCTTCGGCTGGCAGGTGCTGACGACGCTGGCCACCGAGGCGTCAGTGGACTCCGGGGACGGTGAGTTCACCGTGACGGTGACGATGGTCTCCGATCTGGCGGGTGCCGGCGCCTGAGATGACGTCCGAGACCATGGGGGACGACGGGGGTGGCATGCCCCGGGGACTCGAGCTGATCCGCCTGCGGAGCGCCGAGCTCTTCGTCGTGCTGCGCGACGAGGACACCACTGACGGGGGTCGTACGAAGGCCCGCGATGGCCTCGTGCACCTGCACCTGCCACTCGTGGAGCACTGTGCGCGCCGGTTCCGTAACCGCGGCGAGCCGTTCGAGGACCTGGTCCAGGTCGGCACGATCGGGCTGATCAAGTCGATCGACCGGTTCGACACGGACTTTGGCGTGGAGTTCTCGACGTACGCCACACCCACGATCATCGGCGAGATCAAACGCTACTTCCGCGACAAGGGCTGGGCCATCCGGGTGCCGCGGCGGCTCCAGGAGCTGCGCATGCAGATCGGCTCGGCGACCGCCGAGCTGACCCAGGCGCTCGGACGCTCCCCCACTCCGCGCGAGCTCGCGGAAAGGGTCGGCTGCACCGTGGAGGAGATCATCGAGGGGCTCGAGTCGAGCAACGCCTACTCCACGCTGTCGCTGGACGCATCGGACGACACCGACGACGGTTCCTCGACCATGCTGGACGCGATCGGCCTCGACGACGCCGGCCTCGAGCACGTCGAGATCCGTGAGTCGATCAAGCCGCTCCTGGACAAACTCGACGCGCG
>JBPCND010000197.1:0-3233 GCA_051001655.1 Nocardioides sp.
ACGAGCCTCAGGAGCGTGACTCGAGGTCCGAGGCGTCCTCGATCCGCCCGACGACGTGTCCGGCGATCCGTTCCAGTGCCGCGACGTCCTGCGCCGAAAGGCCGTCGAAGACCAGCGAGCGCACCGTCTCCACATGTCCAGGAGCGGCTTTCACCAACACGTCCCAGCCTTCGTCGGTGAGCGACACCAGCGTCACCCGCTTGCTCGTCGGGCACGGTCGCCGCTGCACCCAACCGCGGCCCTCGAGCTTGCTGACGACGTGGGAGAGCCGGGAGAGCGAGGAGCTGGTCGCCGCCGCCAGCTCACCCATTCGCCGGGTCCGTTCGTCGTTCTCCGAAAGCATCGCGAGGCACAGATAGTCGAAGTGGGTGAGGTCGGAGTCACGCTGGAGCTGGGAGTCCAGCGTGGGCCCGAGCTTGAGCATCACGCCTGCCAGCTTCAGCCACGCGCGCTGCTCGTCGTCGGTCAGCCACCGGGTCATGAGGGCAGGATAGCCGGACATACTTGATGCTTCAACCATCGTGCTCTAGGATGGGTGTGTCCGCACGATGAGGGAGCACGGCTGTGAGTGAGCCGACAGAACTGAGGGGACCGACCGAACCGACCACGCGGATGCCCGCCCTCTACATCGGGCACGGCGCGCCGCCCCTGCTCGACGACAAGCTCTGGAGCGGCCAGCTCGCCTCCTGGGCCTGGGACCTACCGCGACCGCAGGCCGTCCTGATCGTCTCGGCGCACTGGGAGTCCGCTCCGGTCAGCCTGTCCACGACCGCCTCGGGCACCCCCCTGGTCTACGACTTCGGCGGCTTCGCCCCGAGGTACTACGAGATGACCTACCGGACGCCGGACGCCTCGGCCCTGGCTGCGCGGGTGGCCGCGATGATGCCGGACACCAGTGGCTGGGGGCAGGTCCACCAGCACGCGAGCCGCGGCCTCGACCACGGCGCCTGGGTGCCGTTGAAGATCATGTACCCGGCCGGCGACATCCCCGTGCTGCAGATGTCGCTGCCGACCCAGGACCCCTACCGGCTGCTGGAGCTCGGCCGCCGGCTCCGCCCCCTGCGCGACGAGGGCGTCCTGATCATCGGGTCCGGTTTCCTCACCCACGGCCTGCCGTTCCTGAAGGAGTTCAGGATCGACGCCGCGGCGCCGGGGTGGTCCCGGGAGTTCGACGCCTGGGCCGCCGAGGCGTTGGCCCGCGGCGACGTGGACGAGCTGGCGGCGTACCGCTCCGTCGCGCCGGGGATGCCCTACGCGCACCCCAGCGTGGAGCACTTCACGCCGTTGTTCATCACACTCGGTGCTGCCTCGGACCCGGAGACACCCGGCGAGCAGGTCGTCGACGGCTACTGGATGGGTCTGTCCAAGCGCTCGCTCCAGGTGGCCTGAGAGCCGTTCCCGCGACACATCGGCCACGAGTGGCAGGATCGGCCGGGTGAGCATCCTCTCGATCCAGTCCCTGGTCGCCTACGGCCACGCCGGGAACAGCGCCGCGCTCTTCCCGCTGCAACGGCTGGGCAAGGTTGTGTGGCCGGTGATGACCGTGCACTTCTCCAACCACACCGGCTACGGCGACTGGAAGGGCCCGCTGCTGGCGCCCGCCGATGTCGCCTCCGTGATCGAAGGAGTCGGTGACCGTGGTGCCTTCGAGCGATGCGAGGCGGTGCTCTCGGGCTACCAAGGGGCCGAGGAGGTCGGCGCGGTCATCCTCGACGCGGTGTCCCAGGTCAAGGCGGTCTCTCCCGGGGCGATCTACTGCTGCGACCCGGTGATGGGCGACGTCGGGCGGGGCATGTTCGTCCGACCGGGGATCCCCGAGTTCATGCGTGACCAGGTCGTGCCTGCGGCGGACGTGATCACTCCGAACCACTTCGAGCTCGACTTTCTCGCCGGAGTCACCACGACGACGTACGACGAGCTGCTCGACGCTGTCGACTCGGTCCGGGCGCGTGGGCCGGGGACGGTGCTGGTCACGAGCACGGTCCTCGGCGACACCCCCGCGGAAGCACTCGAGATGGTTGCGGTCTCCGACCAAGGCGCCTGGCGGACGCGTTTCCCTCGACTGTCGGTGAGCCCCCCCGGTGCCGGCGACCTGACGACAGCGGTCTTCCTGGCCAACCTCCTCGACGGACGACCGCTCGACGAGACGCTGGCCAGGACCACGGCGTCGGTCTTCGCAGTCATCGACGCCACCGCCACCGCAGGCGAGCGCGAGATGATGATCGTGCAGGCCCAGGACGAGCTGATCTCGCCGACCCGGACCTTCGAGACGGTCCGGCTGCGTTGACACGGAGCCGCTTGTCAGGTTCGAACTGACGACCTCTCGCTTACAAGGCGAGTGCTCTACCAGCTGAGCTAAAGCGGCTTGCTGCTGACTCGACATCGTAGTTGCGCAGGATTGCTCCTGTTCCAGGTGGGTAAGACGATATTGAACTCCTACCCGAAGGAGGTGCCAGATGGGCGCCGACGACAAGACGCAGAACAAGACTGAGGGCCTGATGGGCAGCGCCAAGGAGAAGGTCGGCTCCGCCACCGGCAACGAGTCGATGGAGAACGAGGGCAAGACCGAGCAGAGCAAGGCCGACCTCAAGCAGGCCGGCGAGAAGGTCAAGGACGCGTTCAAGAAGAACTGAGCGCCCTGGTCGGAGAGTCGAGCTCACGCAGCTCAAGTCCTTCGGCAGGGAAGTGCGGGTGCAGTCGTGTCAGGACACGGTGGCACCCGCACGACTGCGTGTGGACCCCGACCCGGTGAACGCGTCGAGCGAGCGACGGATCCCGATGGCGTCCAGACCGTGTGCCGAGACGTGCTCCTGCGGGGATCCGTATCTCCGCAGCTCCTCCTTGTGCACGCCCAATGCCAGTAGCCGATGAGGTACGTCGACCAGCGCATCCGCCACCACCCGGCTCGAGGTGCCCGCGAGATAGGGCTCGACTAGCACCACCTCCGGCGTGGCCACCAGCTCCCGCAGCCCCCGCCCGTCGAACGGCCGGACCGTGTTCGCGTAGGCCACGGTGACGTCGCGACCGGTGGTCGCCTCGAGGACGGCATCGACCACTGGACCGACCGCGACGACCGTCGCCCCCTTGCCTCGCCGCAGCACCTGGCACCGTCCCGGGCGCACTGGATAGGCCTTCGAGTTCTGCTGACCGACCACCCGCACGTAGTCGCGACCACTTCCGGCGACCGCCCGGCGCAGCGAGTCTTCGACCTCGTCGGCGTGACCGGGGACGTG